>DATLXY010000253.1:0-3743 GCA_035575335.1 Nitrososphaera sp.
CTATCGGCTGGATTTTCCCGATGCTGTCAAGAGGCTTCAGCCGCCTCTCTAGTATATAATGAAGCTTTTCAAGCGGGTCTGCGCTCGACTCCGGCCTTCCAATACCTACGCCGATCCTGACCCTGTTCTTTGATAGAGGGAATACCCATGCATAGCCGGCTTCGGAGTATTGCTGCCCAACCATCAGAACCCACGTTGTGCTGTCGGTGTCGTCGCAGTAGCACTCGTATTCTGCACCAACTCCATAACGCTTCCACTCACCCGCGGCCCCAGCCCGGCGCGCTACTGAAGCGGAAAAGCCACTTGCGTCTATCACCAGCGTGGACAGTACTGTCAGATCCCCCTTTGGTGTCCTTGCCTTTACGCCTGCAATCCGCCCGTCGCTTTCCTTCACTACGTTTGTCACATTGCTCCTTACCATGATCGTGGCGCCGACCTCCGCAGCCATAAAGGCGAGATGCTGGTATGTCGCCCTCACGTCAAGGACACACGACCTTGGAGTACTGCTAAGGATCAGGACATCGTTCGCTGGTGACACGAAACGGTAGTTCTTCACAGGGTTGTAGAGCTCTGGAGGAATTCCAAGCTTCTCCATTTCAGAAATCCATGTAACGCCGCTCGTCCTGACGCTATGCGCGATCGCTTCGTCCTTTTCAAGCAGAATTACCTTTGCGCCGGCCTTCGCTGCCGAGTATGCTGCTGACAGCCCTGCAGGGCCGCCTCCAACGATCGCCACGTCGTAGCGGTATCTTTCCTCCCCCACCTTCCATTCAACCCGCCGTGAAAGAGATTCCGTCAAACCGCATGAAAGGTAGTATAGAATCGTAAATTATTTTGCGCTCCTTGGATACGCCGTTCAGCTTCCGCAGCGCCTCAAAGACATTACCGGCCACCATTACTTCCTTGACTGCGTGCTGCACAGTCCCGTCTTTAACCAGCCTCCCTCCCTTGACTACGCCGGAAAAATCACCGTTCACAGGATTGACGTTGCCTGAAAATCTACTTATGATTATACCCTTTCCCATCTCTGAAATCAAAGTATCCACGCTCTGCCTGCCGGGTCTGACCACAAAGTTGGTTGTAGACACAGACGGCGGTGAGACTGTCGAGCCGCTGGCGTTTCCCGTGCTCTTGACACCGTCTTTTTTTGCTGTATAGGTGTTGTATAGGAGCTTCTTGAGCACTCCCTTCTCTATCACGACATTCTTGCGGTGAGGAATACCCTCCCTGTCAAAGCTTGATGCACCAAGACCATCCACGTTGGTAGCATCGTCCTCGACTGTGAGCAGGTCTGAAGAGATCTGCTTTCCAATCTTGCCAGCAAAATAGCTTGACTTTTTCTGGACGGCGTCGGAATTGATCGAGTGCGAGATGACCTCCTCCATCATTTCATTAAAGGCAGACGGTGTCAGCAACATCTCACCCTTGAAACTTTCTATCTTGTGTGGACCTAGTGAGTTTATCACTGTCTCTGCGAACTCTGCTGCTGTCTTCCGAACATCAATTCCTCTGACAGAATGCGAGGCTCCAAGTTGAAAGTCAAAGTTGGAGATGTTGTTTCCGTCTATCGCCATCCCCATTATTGACCACGAGAAGATGCTCGCCTTTTCCCAAACCCTGATACCATTAGAATTCGCAAGCCATTGGATCCCCACACTGACGTTGAAACTGCCGCTATCAACGCTCACCCGGCTGTCGTATGATTTGGCCACCTCGAGCATCTCGGCGGCCTTGGCGGCCGCGTCTGACGCGGCAAACGAGTCGGCCTTCCTGTCATAGATGCCGCTGAGCGTCCTTACTTTTGATCTGCCGGGAAGAGTATTGAACTTGTCGCGCGGACTAGAGCGCGCAACCCTGACCGCCATATCACCTGCGTCCTTTATCCGGTTCTTTGTCAAGATATTGGTTGAACAGAAGCCGAGCGCGCCGCCGCTGAGAAATACCCTTATCCCCATAGAGTTTGACTTCTGAGACTTGGCTTGCTTGACATCGTTGTTCTCGATAAATACTTCAGATTCGCTGTTGGTCGCTGCATATACTTCGACGTCACTGGCACCTAGCGCCTCGGCGGCCCTTATCGCGCTTTCCATAAGGTCTTCCAACTACTACTGCAGCCCCCCGATTACAGCTGTACATCGGATGTAGGGTCCGCCTCCATCCACCTTCGCCGGTTGATACTTCCCACAGTATCCCGTGCCAATGTCATACTGGAATTCATCGCCTACCATATCAACTGAACGCAAAACTTCAAAGGCGTTACCCGAGATGCTTGCCCCTCTCATGAGCTCTTTTATTTCACCGTTCTCAACAAGATAGACTTCTTCTGCTCCAAACATAAATTCGCCGTTAGCATCAGCCTGCCCGTTCCTAGCTCCCTTGACAAGGTAGCCGTGCTTTGTCTCCTTTATCATGTCGGCAAGTTTGTCCCTGCCCGGTTCGATGAACGTATTTCTCATCCTGATCAGAGGCTCGTCACTGTACTGGTATGCTCTAGCATTCCCGGTCGACTTGGTGCCGAAGGTCGTTGCAGATTCGCGGTTATGAAGGAATGATTTCAGTATCCCTTTTTCGATTATTGCAGTTCGACCGGCCAAGACACCTTCATCGTCCACCATTATGGTGCCGGCGGCGTTGTCCTTGATCTCCGACCTGCCGCTATCTACGAGCGTGACAAGCTCACTTGCCACCTGCTTGCCAATCTTATCTCTTACCACAGAACCGGAAAGCACGAAATCTGCCTCCACGGTGTGTCCAATAGCCTCGTGAGACAATAGGCCGACCATTGCCGGATCTAGTATTATCGTTGCCCTATTACCCCTCACATGTTTTGCATCCAGAAGCTTCGAAGCCCTTTCAGACGCAGTAATCGCATATTCGAGATGGCTCTTCTTGAAAAGGTCGTTCCACCCCCCTGTTACTCCGACTCCTTCGTGCGCTGTAGCGCTCTGGCCAACCCTCTTGGCAATTGCGGAAACGTTGAACTCGGGTTTTGAATCATAAATCTCGACATCAGCGCCGTCGCTGTTGACTATGGCCTTGTAGTCGAGCGTCTCCCGGTAGGTACACGACGCCGCCTTGACGGCCTTGTTGCTCCGTGCAGCCTTTTCACCTTCCCTTGCAACCTTCACCTTCTGCTCGATATCGATGTCAGAGAGGTTTCCATTGGAAGACGTCCTGAAGGTGCCTCTGACCATCTTTGAATCTGCCAGGCCCTTGACCTTGTTCTTTTTTGTCTGGGCTAGCACGCGCGCCACCGAAATTGCCTGAGCAAGCGACTCCCCCAAGAGCGACAGGTCGTTGGTACTGTTAAAGCCCCAACAGCCGTCGACCAAAACCCTGATGCCGCAGCCGGCGGTCTCCACCACCCTTATCCTTTCAAGCTCACCGTTGACAAAACTCACTTCTGTGTTAATTCTTGAATGGTAGCGGGCCTCCACATAGCTTGCGCCCTTTGCGGCAGAAATCAGCGATCTGAGTCTGTCGATTGCGCCGGCGCCATCGTGCATCATGGTCATGTTCCAGTCGCTACATTATTTGTATATCTGTGTCTTTTTATAGTATCATTGTTACTTAAGCCAGAGCGGTCATTTTAGCTTCCTAGTCATGCGCTGTGAGTAGATGTACACCCCCACTTGGATCACGGCCAATTCTAGGATGGATGATGGCCGAGTCGATCTCCTTGTTTCAAATGGCGTACTAAGTCTATCTGGCGGCAGCGGCGATATCACTATCCTTGACCGCTT
>DATLXY010000254.1:0-3169 GCA_035575335.1 Nitrososphaera sp.
CTCGGTCTGGCACATAGCTCCTGTCCCGCCAGGATACATCGATCACCCCTGTCCGTTCCCTGAAGAGATCCCGTATCGCCTCATGAAGCTTTACTCATATGAAAATGACATTGTCCTTGACCCGTTCAATGGCAGCGGTCAGACAACAAAGGTTGCACACCACTTTGGCCGCAAGTACATCGGCATAGACCTTGTAAAGTATTACGTTGATCTCGCCAGGTCACGGATAGAGAAAGAGCCTCTGCACATACGCGACGAGGTTTTAATCGCCAACTGGAAAAAGATTCCTTCTCACCACAGGAATCACTCCTGACAGATACTGTTTTTATTATGGGTCGTCATCCTTTTTATTCTGAACAAGACTAGCCAAGAAACATTGAAGTCAGAAATAGTTAGCAAGCTGTTACAAGACAAGAATTTTGGCTATCTTGCTATATTGATTCCTGACGGTTCTCCTCAGGTAACCCCTGTGTGGCTTGACACCGACGGCGAGAATGTTCTGGTTAACACTGCGATTGGTAGGCTAAAATATCAAAACATTCTGCGTGATCCGCGCGTTGCAATTTGTAGGGGATCGAGACAATCCATACAACATGTTGACCATACGCGGCGAGGTGATAGAGCATACTACAAACGGTGGCGAAGAACACATTGACAAAATGGCCAAAAAATATCTGGGTCTTGACAAGTATCCTGGCAGGGCACCGGGCGAAAAGAGGGTTCTCTTAAAAATCAAACCAAGGAAATCTTCCACGCCAAGTATGGTTGATGATGTGCTATCAGGCTGGGCGGGTGCTTCGTTCTCTTAGCAGCCTGCCAAGGGCTTTTTGCCTTATGGCCACTTCTATGTACTGGTCGTCACACTGCTTACATACGGCGTAGATGGCCGCGCTATCTTGGCTCGGGGTCACCACCTTTTCCCACCTCAGGTGCGAGTCGCTCTTTGAACAGATGGCGCATCCCTTTTTTCCTTCGAGATAAGAGCCATCAACGCCGGTATACATTGCATACATTTCATAGCCTTCATCAGCGAGCGGTTTCCAATGCCTTGAAAATGACTCTACCTCTTGTGCATCATAGCCAAGGGACTGGAGCCGTGCGACATGATCCTCCAGGGAAAGCATTATTCTCCAATAATGGGTGGCAGGGGATTATAATAATCTGTGGTCAGGAGCCTAGTTTTGGTTTATCCGCCGCGAAAGAACCTCTTCTTCTGATAAATGACCGAAAATTAACTTGTATGGAAATTGAGTTATCGATCCTAATGGCATACAAAACGTCGCTGTCCTGAGAGGAATTCGTATTCTCGCTATTGCTTTTTGAAAATATGAAGCACAATGTGAGAAATCTATGTGGTCATCCCTGAGTACTTATCCGATCCACCAGGTGTTCCGTACCAAAACATGAATTTTATTGGGTAATTTTTTGGGAGTACAACATTCTCTACTGAAAACGGAATCACTCTTAATAAGGTGTGCAACCAACATAGAGTGTATATGTCGACTGCAGCCACAAGCTCTACGACTCCAAAAAAGTACCGATGTAATCTCTGTGGGAGGGTTTTTGACACAGCCGAGCTTCTTGAGTCACACCGACGCATGGATCACAGCAAGAACAGCTCACCTCCTGCTGGTGTTGGGTAGAACAATATTAATTTGGCTGAAGAGGATGGACACCAGTAGCATAAATCATCTTGCCACCCAAAATTTGCGTCTCGATAGCACCAGAGGATATCAATTCAGTCCTAGAGCAGTCCTTCCGGGCGTTTGAGCTTGGAGCCGACTATGTCGAGATCCGTTTCGATTTCTTCGAACCAGAGCAGCTGCAGTCCGCGATAGATGCTGCAAATGTCATAAAGAACAAAGCTGTCTTCACCCTACGCTCAGTTGACCAGGGAGGCAAATTCACAGGAAATGAGCCGGACCGCATAAAGTGGCTGTACAAGTTAGCAGAGCAGAGGCCAATGCTACTTGACGTTGAGCTCACGACCATTAATAAAAATGATGAACTGGCAGACTTTCTCGAAGGTCAGAAAACCCCGCTTCTGGTTTCCTGGCATGATTTCGAAAAGACGCCGCCAAGCGAGCGGCTTGCAGACGTGCTATCCCAAATGAGAATCTACAGTAGCTATGTCAAGCTGGTGACCACGGCAAATAGCGTCGAGGATTCATTTAGATTGCTAGACCTGTATGAAACCGCAATCGGGCTCCATCCTATATTTTTCGCAATGGGAGAGGCAGGAGTATTGTCAAGAGTGATGTGCACCGTTATTGGTAATGCGCCTTTCACCTATGCGAGCCTGGAGAAAAAGGTTGCCCCCGGTCAACTTACAGTAAAGCAGATGAGAAAGTTATACGATCGAATGAAAGTGTAGTTCATGGATGCACGCCTGACCTTTTATCCGATTTAACAGCGTCAAATCGCGGACATGCGCCTTTCTTCATATCGCTTGGGGGTACGGCAGAGCAACCAGACCGGTAGATATGTGCCCTTTCTCCTGCCCTTTTCTTTGAGGTTATATATGGCAGATGCTGATATTCGAGCCTAGGCGAATGCGAGGCTTGACAAAGACATATTGCATTATCGGAGACCCGATCCAGCATTCACTCTCACCGGGAATGCATAATGCCGCATTTGCTGCAATGGGCCTCGATTGTACCTACATCGCCTTTCGGGTTCCTGCTAACGAATTAAAGGAATCAATCGAATCGTTGCGGAGCATAAACATCTCAGGATTCAATGTGACAGTGCCCCACAAGGTTGAGATCATGAAATATCTTGACGAACTCGACTCCTCTGCAAAAAAGGCAGCTGCGGTCAATACGGTCAACAACATTGAGGGAATATTCAGAGGATACAACACCGACATCGACGGCTTTATCGAGCCATTATACAGGCGTCAAGTGGACTTCCACAATATGCAAGTGCTGCTGCTGGGAGCTGGTGGCGCAGCTCGTGCAGTAGTCGCGGCACTTTCTCAGGAGAGCAATAAGATAACCAAGATTATAATAGCAAACCGTAACATGGGAAGGGCTGTGGAACTCGCCAAGATCGGATCCGACCTTGGACTAAAATGCGAAACTCTGCCGCTTGCGGAGGTTAAGAATGTCTCGCTAGAATGCGATCTGATAGTCAATGCGACGACGATAGGTCTAAACAACGAGCAGAG
>DATLXY010000255.1:0-9618 GCA_035575335.1 Nitrososphaera sp.
GTCGAGACTGCTGACACCCTCTCAACCCCGAAAGGTAGGAGGTGCCTATCTGACAATCCGGTCCCTCTCTCCGAGTCGGTGGATCCCCTTGTTTTTCTGCACCCGCCACCTCTAGCTTTATTGTCATGGTGACCCTACCAAGCCGGAATTGCGCCGCGCTGACCAGAGAAGCCACTGTCGCGTTGGAGGCTTGCCATCACAGCATCCTCACTGAATGGGTAAAGAAGATGGAGCCGATATATCGTACACGCCTGAAGACGGTGCACTTGACCGTCCGAAATAAGGTAAAAGCAAAAAGCAAAAAATTGCTGGTGAACTTGCAGGTTATAGGTTATTTGGCGTTCTTCCTTTCTTTTGTCCCAAATATCCTGTCAAAGTACTCTGTCGACTCTGATACACTCCCTGCCTCCTCACCTTCCTTGACGTTTGCTAGCCTCTTGGCTATCTTTTTCTTGGTTTCCAGTTGCATCTGCCTTGCAATTTGGATCCTCTGTGCCTGAGGAGACCCAGCGCCGTGCATTGACTCTGTCAGATAGCCCACTGCATTTCTTCCAAGTGTCATGTTTTCAATAAGCCGCAATATCCTTATTCTATTCTCAGTCGAGACTCCCTTTCTTCCCTTCAGGTATTTCTCAAGAATCGGCCCCACTTCCGGGCTGCGAAAGTCCTTCTCTGAAGGCATCGTGACCATAAGCCCACCTGCGATGTCCTGTGCGAGCCGGCCAATCTCGTATGGGAACCTAGTGACGTTGTGCTTGCACACGTTGGCAAGCATGTCGTCGTTTTGCCAGTTGCCAGCCGCTGTCTGATGAGCCCGATAAGAAGAAGCGATTCCCGTAGCAAATATTGTCTCGTTGAGGTGTGTCATTTCCACGAGCTTGTCACGGATGTGCGATGCGTTTGCTACACCATTGTAATCGGCTATAGCTGCAGCCGCGCCAATCAGCACGTCCCCAAGACCGGTTTTACAGACGTAGCTGCGGCGATGGTAGCACGTAAAACGTTCCACCAACATCGCAGCGAATTCATACTCGCCATTCATGAATATCAGCTCGTTCGGAATAAAGACGTCCTTGAAGATTATCATGGCTTCCTGGCCGGAGTACATTACGTTGCCGGGGTCTATGTCTCCTCCTTCCATGCTCCGAGTATCACATGACTGCCGCCCGTAGATGTAGGTAATGCCGGGGGCATCCACAGGGATAGCACCTACTATGGCATAATCCTTGTCCTCTTCCCTGAGCCTCATGGTCGGCATCACGATTATCCAGTGAGAGTTTATGCAGCCTGTCTGGTGAGCTTTCGCACCGGTGATATAGACTCCCTTGCTGTCGCGCTTTGTGACATGCACAAACATGTCAGGGTCTGGCTGCTGCGATGGGGAGAGACTGCGGTCGCCCTTGACATCGGTCATTGCGCCGCCGATCACCAGATTTTCGCGCTGCACCATCTTGATGAATTCTATTAGGCGCTTGTGATAATTAGTGCCGTACTTCTTGTCAATCTCATAAGTAGTAGAGTATAGCGAATTGAGTGCGTCCATGCCCACACATCGCTGGAAGCAGGTTCCTGTGAGCTGACCTAGTTTTCTTTGCATTCTATTCTGATCCACAAGATCCTGTGCGCTCTCAGCAATGTGCAGAAACCTGTTGACCTGCAGTCCCGTGAGAGAAGATTTCGCAGTAGCTAGCTCTGGATCTTGTATAGCCAGATCATAAGTCTCTGCAACCGCGTTTATCGAGGGCCGGATCATTGGATGGTCAACCGGCTCTTTTACAAGCTCTCCAAAAAGGTAGACCTTTAGATTTCTGCCTCTGAGGCTTTGAATATACTCCGCCCCGGTCCTAATTGGCATCTGTAAACTAAGTAGTAGTCCGAATGTTATTTATATTTTCTCAACTCTAATTAGTCAAAAAACTGTCTTCCCTTGTTGTAGTTTTTACTTGATTCTACCGGAGTGGTTACTACAGTCTGGCGACAAAAACCCTGGACCTATCAGGAGACCAAAATTTTCGCGTTGCATATCGTCAGACCCCCCACTCCTATTATTCTTGACTGTACGAATGGGAATACGGATGATAATTCTGATGTCCTGCAAGCAGCCAACAAATGCCTTCAGAAAGCGAAGGCATGCAATCTATGTTGTGACCGTACGCGGACGGTGGAAACTATGAAAAACCTCGTGTCACCAGAAAAATTTCTGTTCTACTGCATGCCGGCGGGAAATAGTCAATGGATGTATGTCTGATTGCTAATGTCAAAGTCCTTGACCACGTGAAAATCCCTGCTGAACTGCGACTGCATTAGCGACCTCAGCTCCGGGTATATTGCGGAAGGGTCTGCTTGTGCCATCTTGGTTGCGACATGGTCATCACCAAACATCCATTTGCAGAGGTCAAAGGTCATCTGGCGCACGGTGTTTTCGTCCATTATTCCTAGGCTGTGAAGGTACTCGTGTGCCAGCACCATGAATACGTATGAGTTGTATTCCTTTGTCGAGCCGGCAATCTTCTTTACCGCTGCGAGCAGAAAGCTGTTCACCACTATCGAGTTAGAGCCTAGCATGTGGTAGGCGCCAAGATTGCTTGGCATTACTTGCAATATCAGGTTCAGCCCCGAGCGGTGCATCTTGAACTTTCGCAGTACGGCCAACTTGACCAGCTCAAACATCTCGTTAAAGTCCTTTAGGTTTGCTATCCTTTCTTGAAATTGAGCCTGCTGCTCTTCTGAAGACACATCCTGTACCTTACCTCTTCGCAGCTCCGCCATATAAAGCGTGTAGCGGGTCATATTTCGCTGCTGCCCGTTTGAAATGAGCAAATGATGCTATGCGGCTTTCGCATTGGACACCGGACACATATACGCACAGTATATGGTTCGCTGATTCCAAGCTTGATAGCCATCCCATGTCTGCCTGCCACCAACAGTAAAACCTGCAGTCAGCATTGAGCGCCGATTGCGGGTTGGGCATAGCCCAACTGAACATCTATGTGTGTATTATTGTAGCAGGTACGATCGTTTGTTTCCGTAATTTGGAGGAGTGTGAAAGTGTGCTAGCGAGGGAGAGAGGGAGGTGGGACATAGGTGGTATTTCGAGTACAGCACTCTTGGAACGGCACATCTTTCGATTATCTGCATGACTGGCAGGCTCTGTTACGATGTCTTGTTGTGCGGAATAATATGACCTTCATCCAAGAATAATACACTCGCTTTGTGAGACTGAGGAAACACGGTGTTACGTTTTCACCACTTCCAGCAATCGATTATCTAAATTACACGTGCAAACCCGGCAAATGCAAAAAAGTTAGCAATATTTATTATATCCAAATTCGGGTTTTGCCAATGTGGGTGCAAACGCCAGACGGCTAGACCTCCGCAATATTGTAGCAACCTATCCAGACTTTCCAAAACCCGGCATCATGTTTAGGGACATCAATCCTGTTTTTAAGAGGAACGATGCTCTCAACCATATTGTGGAAGAGTTTTACAGTGTGTACGGTAAGGAAGGGGTAGACACGATTGCAGGCATCGAGTCAAGAGGCTTTATCGTTGCGACTGCGCTCGCGCTAAGGTTTGGCAAAGGTGTGGTCATGGTGCGCAAGGCCGGCAAGCTCCCCGGCAAGACCCTGAAAAAAGCTTACGACATCGAATACGGAAGTTCTATTATGGAGCTCCAGGAGACCGCGATAAGAAAGGGCGAGAGCGTTTTGATAGCTGACGACCTAATAGCAACCGGCGGAACGGCAATTGCTGCAGCTCAGCTGATAGAGGAGCTTGGCGGTAAGGTGGCAGGGTTTGCATTCGTTATAGAATTGACAGATTTGCGCGGCGGAGATAGGCTGCGCAATATGGGCTACAAGGTTCAATCCCTAGTGACATACCATGGCGAATAATAGCGCTGATATTGGAATCATCGGTGGCACAGGTGTCTATGACCCGGGCCTATTTACTGCAAAACGCGAGATCAAGGTGCACACACCATATGGTGAGCCATCTGATCTTGTTACAATAGGTGAGTATTCCGGAGTAAAGGTCGCGTTCATACCGCGCCACGGCAGAGGACACAGGATACCGCCTCACAGTATAAACAGCAGGGCAAACATCTGGGCCCTCAAACAACTTGGGGTAAAACGCATTATTGCCCCTTCTGCGGTTGGAAGCTTGCAGGATGGATACAAGCCAGGAGACATTGCAATCCCGGATCAGTTTATTGACTTTACAAAAAAGCGCCAGTACACGTTTTACGATGGTGGGGAGGTGTGCCACGTTTCGATGGCTGACCCGTTCTGTCCCGAACTTCGTAACGTGGTGATTGACAGGATAAGAAAGTTGAATTTTCCAATGCAGGAGACTGGCACGTATGTCTGTATCGAGGGGCCGCGATTTTCTACAAAGGCAGAATCCAGATTCTTCCGCGACGTAATGAAGGCAGATATAATTGGCATGACACTCGTGCCAGAAGTCAACCTAGCTAGAGAAGCTGAGATATGCTATCTTTCGATAGCGACGGTGACTGACTATGATGTGTGGACTGACCATCCTGTCACATCCTCGGAGATAGTCGAGACACTTGTCAAGAACGTGGAAAAAATAAAAAAACTGATCGAAGAGCTGGTGCCTGCTATCCCGGCTGCACGAAATAAATGCGCCTGCGGCAACGCACTGGAAAACGCGCTACTCTGATGGCGGCTTGATGCCTTCCGGCAGAACAATGTCGCCTTCGACCAACTTGCGCTGTATCGTGAGCTGCAGCTGTTCAGGATCGATGCCCATCTTAGCTATCTTTGCCAGAGTGGTCTTGGGGATTTTGACGCTTGCGTTATGGCCGCCAATCCTGCCAAAGGCGATCGCGCTGAACCGGAATTGCTGACCCTTCAGCACAAAATATCCCGACAGTTTGCTTGCGATCTCGCCTCCGCTGGCGCTCTTCACAAAGACCGTAACATCGATTTTGTCGCTGCCATTATCGTCTTTTCGCATCATATCATATCAAATCACATCATATTATTTCATTGGCCCGTTGGCCACTTCCATATTGCGGTTCACATTTGACTCGACCAAAAAGCTCCACCAGTCCGGATCGACTATGCCATAGTCCTTGACATTGACCTCAACCACATTGTCGTCAGCGTCTGTGAAGGAGAATCTTCCCTCCTTTATCATCTTGACCAATCTCCAGCGAAGGTGACCCCTGCGGCTGCTGCTCACTGCCACGGCCCACTTTTTGTCCTTGTCAATCTTTGGCATGCCTATATAATCGACTATTTCTAGGACCCCCAGCCTTTTTTCCTCACAGAATAACTCTTTTGTGAGAAGGCTACGCCAAACGTCCACCGAGCCTATCGTCCGACCATTCTCGTTGATGTTGATCACTCCGAAGTATACCACCTTGTCGCCGCCCATTGGGTCCGAAGTTGTCATTCTGATGTATCGCTATGATGCAAAAAGAACCAACACCTATTTAGTTCTTAGTTCTTGCATCCTCGTATGGTTTTTCAAGCACTATCCCGATGTTGTCGACCTTCAGGTTCTTCTTGAAGGGTATGCCATCTTCCTGGCAGCGTCTCCGGTAACGGTTTGTTATCGCAAACCGCGGGTGGAGTGACTCAAACTCGGTCTTTGTTATTTCGATCACCATTCCCCTGTCTACTAGGGACTTTGCTGCTGCAAGCGCACGCTGCTCATCGTTCCACCCGAGTGCGTGTGAGAGCTTGGCGGCGTCCATCCTGCCCTTTTTCACTATTGCAAGGAAGGCCTTGGCCTCGTCACTGGTTATCTTGAGCTCGGAAACAATGGCTTCTTCTACGTTTGAGAGGCTCACTGCCATATGCCATCCCTTTCCTTACTTACTTCGAGAGACTCTGACATATCTTCTTCTGTGTGTTGCTCGTCCTTTATGTCGCCCCCCAGTACCCTAGTGGCAAGGTTGTTCGTGGCATGTTCTCTAAGACAGCGCCTGTCTTGCCGCGTTGTTACAGTTGTTCACAGCCCTTCCCCTCATGCTTGAGCTCTCTGTCCAGTTCTCCTCTCAGTGTAAGGTGCCTTGCGGAACCAAGCTGGTCAATCAGTATGTACTCTGCCCATCTTGTTGGGTCAGCCCGTGTCCTCTCCCTCCGTTCTGTGTGAATCAGTTCGCCCCTTGTCCGAATCTTCATGGCTGCCGCGCAGGCATCAAGTCCAGTCCCTTCGATGTTCATGCCGATGTATCAAGAGTAGCGCAAAGTCCCCCATTCGGTCGCAGTATGCGTCCTTTAAAATGTTGATGGTATTGGATGAGTTTTTGCCCAACATTTTTTCTCCGTCCTACCCACAACCCAAAGTCACTCCAGTGACTATTTATACTGTGTCAGAACTGCACGAGGCTCCGGTACTTCGTGTAGCGTTCCTCAACATCGTCCTTTGTTATAGACAGGAGACGCTTCACTCCGAAATCCTCCACTGCAAACGAGCCTGTGACATTACCATAAATCACAGCCTCTTTCATGGTCGCAAAGTCAATCTTGTTTTTCCTAGCGATGTGTCCAAGAAAGCCCCCCGCAAAAGAATCTCCCGCACCCGTCGGGTCAACTATTTCGTCCAAAAAGAATGCGGCCGCAGGGAATACTTGATTGTCGCTTGTGAACAGGATAGCGCCGTTCTCGCCCTTCTTGATTATTGCGAATTTCGGCCCCCATGACATTATCTTCTTGGCGCATTTAGCGAGGTTGGCTTCTTTGCACAGCAAACGCGCTTCGTTGTCGTTTATCACCACGCCGTCTGTCCTGCTCATCATCTTGATCACGTCGTCGCGGCTCCCGTTTATCCAGAACTCGATAGTGTCGCACACCACCAGCTTGGGCTTTTCGAAGAGCCCGAGGATCTTGATGTTCTGTCTAGGGTCGTTGTTTGCCAGATACACATAATCGGATTTTGAATACTCTTCAGGGATGACAGGATCAAAGTCGGCGACCACTCCTAGTTCAGTCTTGTTTGTGATCCTGTTGGACAGGTCATAGTCAAACGATGAATCGTAGTGGAAGGTCTTGCCTCCTTGCACTGTTACAATGCCCTTCGTGTCTATCCCTCTTGACCTGATTGCGTTGATGTGTTCCTGAGGCATGTCAGACCCTATGACTGCGACTATCGATGTTTGTGTGAACATGCTGGATGAAAGCGACGCAAAGGTCGCCGCGCCTCCCAGTATCCGCGATTCCGTCCTAAATGGAGTACGCGTGGTGTCGAGGGCAACAGTGCCAAATACTGTAAGCAACGGCGGTAAACAAGCCTCCGTTCATAAATAAACGCTTGCAGGCATCATTAAATATATAGGCATGCCGATCACCATCATCGTTTGCGGCTAGTAATTGCCATCACCGGCGCCTCTGGAGTGGCTTATGGAATAAGGGCGCTTGAAGTTCTAAAAAAGCTGCAGATTGAGACGCACCTCATATTGAGCGAATGGGGAGAAAAAAACATCGAGATCGAGACTGAGAAGACACCCGGGTACGTCAGGTCGCTTGCAACAAGATTTTATCGGGATGACGACATGGCTGCGCCGATCTCAAGCGGCTCTTTCAAGACAGACGGCATGGCGGTGATCCCGTGTAGTATGAAGACGCTTGCCAGTGTTGCGAGCGCATTTGACGATAGCCTTGTTTCTAGGGCCGCAGGAGTGTGTCTGAAGGAGCGGCGCAAGCTTGTGCTAGTACCAAGAGAGACACCGCTCTCAAAAATTCACCTTCAAAATATGACCACACTGGCAGACGCCGGCGCAGTCATTTTGCCTGCAATGCCTGGATTTTACCACAGGCCGAAAACCGTGCAGGAAATGATAGACCATGTAGTGGGCAAGGTGCTTGACCAGTTCAACATAGAGCATGACCTTTTCAAGCGGTGGTGCGGCAACATCAAGGAAGCGAATAAGGATTTATAATATTGCAGTGTTTATTTAGATCGAGAGATGTCGGCACGGGGTGATCCGGAATAGCCCGATACAAGAGAAAATATGCTAGCCGATCAGTCGATTTTGTTGTCCCACTAGTTGCACTGTTATTCATTGGGATCATGTTTGTCCTGCTGGCCCGCTCCCAAGGAGGTGTTGGCTTTATCTTTCTTGCAATCTCCTCCGGTCTCATGGTCTACTGGGTGCGTGAGGTCAGGATGATGGCCAGATCCGAAGAGAAAAAGCTTGCCAAGGAGATAGACCAGAAGGACTGGGTGTATGACCTGATAAAGAACAACGATGAAATGATATTTGTCGCAGAGGTGCCCGGTCCGGAGGACCAGATAAACGTTCGGCTGACAGAGGGCTTGCTCCGTATAAAGGGTGGCCAGAACTTTTCGAGGGAAGTGCCGCTTGAATTAACCCCGGAAATGGGCATAGCAGACTACAAGTATCGTAACGGCGTGCTCACTATCAAGATTCAGAAGGTCTGATCTCATCTTCCCCCATTTCTTCATTGTTTTCGTAGTCATACCTGTCTTCCCAGAGGCGCATCTTGTCTATCTTCTCCCTCCTTCTTGCTTCTTGCAGCATATTGTAGACCGTCTTGTGCATACTACCCTTTGCGAGCATGGCGATCGAATCCGTTGCAAGCTTGACTTCGCGGTAGTTTCCGATGACCCCAACCATGTGACCATAAACTGAAACTTGGGCTCCACTGAGTTCTTCTATCATTCGCCTAGCTTTGCCGCCTTCTCCAATTATCCTACCCTTGATGCGTTCCAACGCATTTGGTGAGCGGCCGACATAGTCATGCAGATCTACTTGCTGGAACATCACCTCGTCGTCTTCGAACAGACGATAGGCCCTCTCAGGTGAAAATCCCCGCGAAATTGCCGTTATGACCTCAACTGCCTTGAATGCCTCCATCTGCTCCACAGGCTTTGTCCCCGTAATAGTCGTGTCGCCGGTATCGCTGTCGATCTCTATTGTCACGCCGCATCTTCTTTCGATTTGCTGCTTTACCCTGCCTCCCTTGCCTATTATGACTCCGATCCTGTCCTTTGGGATTTTCAACGTGTGCTGGAAGCTCATCTTATTTACTTTCGCCTTTGATTTTTTCTAGCGCCGCCGCGACATCGATAACTTCGATTCCGTGCTTTTCAAAGAACCTGTTAACATTCATGACATCGCGGACTAAAAATTGTTTTGAATTTGGATGCCGTACGTCGACTGCCGAGCCAAAGTCAAAGAGCACTATCCCCTTATCTGTCTTGAAGATATTGTATTCGGAGAGATCGGCATGGACTAGCCTCGCCTTTTGATAAAGGATTGATATCTGCTCTATAACCTGCATATAGTCATCAGGTGTCACTTCTTCTAATTCCACCAGAGAAGGGGCGGGAGCACCTTCGCTGTCACCAATAAACTCCATGACCAGCACGTTCTTTCTTACCGCAAGTGGCGCCGGCACTCTAGCGCCTGCGGCGCGTGCCGCCTGCAAGTTCTTAAACTCCTTTCTTGCCCATGCGGTCATCAGGCTACGCGATCCTCGCTTGATGTCTGAAAACCTCGGGTCGCCGGCGATGTACTGCATCCTCTTCTTGAACTCGGCGCTTACCGTAAGGTAGATCTTTAGTACCCGAAGCGAGCTGTCAGGCGCGGTGGCCACATAAACCTTGGACTCTTTGCCGGCA
>DATLXY010000256.1:0-5381 GCA_035575335.1 Nitrososphaera sp.
CCTTGCAACGGGACTCCTCACCTCAACAGCAGCTATGGAGTACGCTTTTACGATAGGGTTGATTGGAGGAATCTCCTTACTGGGTTTCGCCGGCCTGCAGATCGCCGATGTGGCTAAGAAAAAGGATGCCGTAACTGCGCCAGTAATGGCCGGCGGCAAGAGCCCGTTTGTAGCAGGGATTGTGCTTTCTGCGAACAATCCTTTCTTTCTCCTGTGGTGGCTTACGGTCGGGCTAAAGCTGGTGGCAGATTCCTATACTGCATTTGGATTCTATTCTGGAGTAATCCTGTTGTTTTTCATGCATGTATGGATGGACTACGCCTGGCTTACTGGTACTGCCTACTTGGCATCGAAGGGGACTTCTGTGCTCAGGTCGCAATACTATCCGATGTTGCTTGTCGGGCTTGCAGCGATACTGGCATACTATGGTATATCGTTCGTTATGCAATCAATCCAATTCTCACAAGAAAAATTCTAGTGCCTAGCAAAACAGCATCCTGCTGCTCGCTATTATTTCGCACGAGAAATCGGGACGTCAATCGTCGAGACGCTTCTCGTCTTGCCGTCCTCTGATTGCACGGTCTCAGAGCCCAGCTTGATCGGTCCGATCTTGTATCCAAGCGGATCCATACGCTTCACAATGATCTGGGCCACGTCTACCGCTCTTGTGATGCTCTTTCCTCTGGCCTTGATTACGACTGTTGGCTCATTAGCCAACTGAACCAGTGTTGCAGTGACGTATGCCATGAGCGGTTTCTTCCCGATAAATATCTCGTTGCTTGGTTTATTTGATCTACTTATGTTGGTATTTGCAGCATTTGCAGTGTTCGTAGACATGGTGCGAATTTATTCAGCACGCTGGAATATAACGTTTATGAGCGGTCCTTTTGATAAGAATCCCCTTTACCAGCATATTTCTTGAGTATGCTTTCTATTTCAGAAGGATTAGCAGCAATTTCTCTGGCTGCATCCCGATTCTCGACTTCATAACCGTGGAGCAACCCTTCTTCGTCTTTATAGAATAGGTATACCTTATCGTCGTAGACGCAGTGGTAGAGCCTATCTGTTACCATCTTCTCTATCTTCAGCTTGATCCCGTCTTCACCCGGTACAACAGGGTAGTCATTGCCCTCATCAGGAGAAGCCATGACTTGAGTGCACGAAATGGCTATTTAACCGATGTTAGGGACGGCCGATTGAGATGAGGTCTGAAATAGGAGATCGCAACTATTGAACCACT
Organism: Nitrososphaera sp.; assembly: GCA_035575335.1. Lineage (GTDB taxonomy): Archaea > Thermoproteota > Nitrososphaeria > Nitrososphaerales > Nitrososphaeraceae > Nitrososphaera. The sequence goes on from DATLXY010000256.1 coordinate 1,241, forward strand.
GTTCTCGGTTCCTTATTTACACTGCTAATCACAATTAAGACGATGGTGGGGGGAGGACAAAGAATGTGTGATCGCAGATTACTAACACGATATCGTCCTTCTCCTAGGTGTGGTAGTGAACCGCTCTTGTGACATAAATTCGTGCACAAACGTCGTGATGGCACCTTACAGTGTAAAACTTGGTAAGATCCTATTTGATTATATATATAGCGGAAATTAACAGCAATGAGTTTAGTAGGAAAAGGACAGATCGACCTCAAAGTCAAATATGTCTGACGGCCGGTTACCAGGCCATTCTGCTACAACAGGAGTCGGATTGCCCGCGCCTTAACTCGAAATTTGAATTGAAAAGTTGTTTGACCCGAGAATATGTTCACCAAACACAAAGAAAAATATTGAACGACAATCAATAATTATCATAGAAAAGCTTAATCACACATAAGTAGAACAGTTAACATGATCGTTGAAGACTCATGCCGCAGCAATGACGCCTCAAGGATCATAATGCACGTTGACTTTGACTACTTTTTTGCCCAGTGCGAAGAAATTCGCAGGCCGGAACTTCGGACCAAGCCCTTGGTCGTGTGTGTCTTATCTGGCAGAACCGAGGACAGCGGTGTGGTCAGCACTGCTAATTACGTGGCAAGAAAATTCGGCGTCAAATCAGGGATATCGATCAGGGTCGCAAAATCAAAGCTTGCGAACGTTCCTGACGCGGTGTTCTTACCGCTTGACACTGCCCACTATTTGCAACTATCTGAATCAGCGATGTCGATCATAAGTTGGTATGCAGACCGGTTTGAGTACGTTGGACTTGATGAATGTTATCTTGATGTATCAACTAGGGCGGAGAGCTTTGATGCCGCAGCGAATCTAGCACGCAAAATAAAAGATGACGTCAAAAGGGAGACAATGCTCACTTGCTCGATCGGTGTTGGGCCAAACAAGATGCTTGCGAAGATGGCATCGGACATGCAAAAGCCAGACGGCTTGACTGTGATCAAACCGGAAAACGCGGCCGAATCGATTGCCCCTATGGACGTCGCCAAGATTCCCGGGATCGGTCCTAAAACAAGTGAGCGGCTACAAGAACTCGGAGTGAAGACGATAGGCGACCTTGCACGCTTTGATCTTTTCTGGCTAATAGAAGAGTTCGGCAAGAAGACTGCGACTTACATGCACAACGCAGCACAAGGACTTGACGGAGAACCGGTAATCGAATCCGGGGAAAGACGGCAGATAATGAGGATTACCACGCTCAAGAACGACGCAGCTAGCAGCGCAGAAATGCAGCATGCACTGCAAAACCTGTGCCAGTCGGTCTTTCAGATGGCTGCGAACCAAAAGCTATCATTCAGGACTGTGGGGATACTATTGATCCTAAACAACTTGGACAATGTTACTCGATCAAAAAGCCTCAAATTTCACTCAACCAGTTTTGAATTATTGCATGAGGCAGCAAAGTCATTGCTTGATAATCTAATGGGGCAAATGGGATCGATAAAGGTTAGGAGACTTGGTGTCAGGTTATCAGACCTTCAAAGCAACGAAGGGCAGAATACTCTGTTTGACTTCATGGTTCCCGAGGGGTAGTACTAGCAGTGGCCGCTGCGTTTGCCTCTTCTCGTTCCTTCCTGAATCTCTTGCTTTCTACAAACATCACGAACCCAAGATAGATGCCAAGCCACGGGAGGAACATTATCTCTCCCGCCACAGAGTGAAATGCTTCCCACTCAGAGACATTTGTGGTCACCACAAGCGCATACAGTGAGAGTGATGTTATTCTTATGATGTTTACCCCTACCGTTCCAAATGTTCCAATTGCAAAGTAGACCATCTTTCTCCTGAGGGGGATTTCCATCTTGAGCAGAAAAGCTAACATAACGAGAGTATAGATTATCATGCTGTGCACGCCAGCGGAGGGCCAGAATACCCTTAGGGCGAACGGGCCGTGTAACCCATTTAGAATCAAAAAGTTGCTGTTTCTAATTATCGCGGGGTCTGCCGGGTTGGCAGGATTTTCTGGTCCAACGTTTATCACGTAATCATCGATGAAGTTGATGACTCCTGCATCTATTATCAGATAGACTGGGACTATGACTTGGAGCGGACCCAAAGTATCAAACGGGAAGAAGGCATCAAGCGCAAGTATCACTGCACTCCCGGCCAGATATATCGCACCAGCGGGCGCTATCTTGTACCACTTCCTGCCGAAAAGGATAACAAGCGAGCTTCCAACAAACAGAGACATTACTACAAAGTCCCACATCCACACCCAACTATCTTTCAACGAAACTGGATAGTAATCCGCTCCCTCCAAGATGTATTCTCCAAGCCCTGCAGGGAGAGCCGCAAAATACGCGATCGTCAGAGCAGCAAGGCTTGCGACAATCAGGAATCTGGTCTTGCTAAATTGATACTTGGTGCCAATGAGCTCAGCAGCTATGAATACCATTGCAAACAGGAATCCTCCTCTTCCCTGGTTCCATGAAAGGCTGAAGGAATCGGGATAGACAACAATTGTATAGATTATCGGCATGACCACTACTAGGGTTGTCACCATGCTTGAATTGACGCCGAATATGGTGCATCCCCTAGTCTTTCCGGTGGCCGCCGCTGTCTTGTCGCCGGACAAATTCAAATCTCCTTGTGAGTCAGTGGGCATAAAAATGTTCTACGTCTGCTAAAATATTGCTTCAGTAAGCCAGTTTATGATGACGTCTCGCGATGATCTATGGCCTCGGTGAACCACTTTGGGATGAGGTCTCTCGAGCTTTTCAACAGGTAGGAAATGCTGCTATCAAGTATGTATGTTGTTGCATAATCGTCTTTACTCCTGATACTTCTTCCGTACGCCTGCACGAGCCTGAGCACAGTTTGCCATGTATACCATCTTGGATCGCGCTCTTTCTTTGCAGCAATCTTCTTGTCTGTGAGGTCGGGATAAGGCACCTTAACTATGATCTGAAACCGCGAAAGATCATCTTTGAGGTCCAATCCAAGGTGAAGTGATGGTGATATCAGCACAGTTGGCTTCTTACTGGTAAAATGCCTCTCGAGCACCTCGCTCCTGTCGAGATTTGAGCCTGTCTCTACCAGCCTGTCGGCGTTTTCTTTGCTAATGTTTTCTTTGATCTGCTGGAGCTGAAAATATGAAGTTGTATGAATTATTCCTTTGTCTGCTTTGTGTCTTGACATGATCTCGTCGACCGCTTCGATGATCTTTGGCATGCTCTCATTCATCGTCTTGGCGCTAAGCCATGCGACATTTTCCATACAAATTTTTCTATTCTCTACAGGAAAGTCTGATTCTTCTATCCTGATAAATTTCACTTTATCTGTTTCAAGCCCTGCAGTCTTGCAAAGGTAGTCCTTGCTCAGGATTGTTGCGCTCATGAAAAGTGCAACAGAGCCTTTGTCAAGTATCGATCCGAAGTAGCTCGAAACATCAAGAGGCGTAAGCGTAACCTTTGTCAGCTGGTTTGACGACTGATCCCGCTTCAGCCCTGAGACTATCCAGTTGTCCTTGTTCGCCCTCATATCTTCGATTATTGCGCCCAGGACAACTTCACGCTCTAGCGCGTCGATCAAGTTCTTTTCTGTGTACGGTTCGGTCGTTACCTTTAGGTTGCTGCGTTCGATTATCCTTCCAGCTTCCTGCGCAAAATCATAAAGCTTCTCCTTTAACTCAACACAATAATCAATCCACGTTTCAATGTCCTCTATGGCAGTTTCTGGCATCCTCATCTTCAGGAAAGGGAACATGTTCTTTCGAATTGTAAAACTCCTAAAATCGCCAACCTCTGTCTCAAGTTGATGTGCCTCGTCCATCACCAGAACGTTCCTCTTTTGAAGAGTGCCGGCATAGAACACATCTGACAAAAAGTAACGATAGTTGTAAACAGTGTGACTTGACCTTACACCTATCCACTTTTGGTGAAAGTAGTGGCATGGCTTCCACTGCAATTCGACTATCTTTGACTTGCTGCGCATCTTATCTATGTATTTCCTTTCAGCAAAGGGGTCTAGCCTTACAAGCTCTCGAATCGTTCCCTCACCTTCAACGCGGTAGTCCACCAGCCTAGTCTTGTAGATGCAGTCGTACAAATCGTCCTTAACGCATGGACCATATTCGCAGCTT
>DATLXY010000257.1:0-3731 GCA_035575335.1 Nitrososphaera sp.
TGAACAGCTCTGACAGGGAACGCCTGTCAAGCTCGTTAGAGGAACACTCAGACGAAAAGGGTAGTCTTTACATCAGACTGGACAAGCAAAGAATTTGTCAGGGCGAAGTATCGCTTTCAGAAACTGACGCAATTAGAATAAGGTTCAAGCCAGTCAAGAGATACCGACCTTCAGGCAATCTCCAAGGCTACAGGGGGCTTTTGTCTTCAATCGAATAGACCTATTTGTAAGCGGAGACTTTGACATCGTAGGGGCTGCGGAGGCGATTTTAATAGACAGGGTAGGGACTCCGCTAAATAACAAAGTGAGCAAAGGAATTATCTACAGAGTAAGCAAGGCGCCTGTGCAGCCTACACACTTTCCTTATCTCGTGGTCTCGGACAAGACAGGTGAACCGGCTGACATTGTGACAATCACGGATTTTTCCAGGTTTAAAGAAAAATTAAAGAAAGTCAAAAAGGGGACAGGCATCGAAATTACTATTGCGTCTGCGAGGAAAATGGACTCAAGTCGCGTTGGAAGATGGTTTGAAGATGTTTCTCAGCTCCATTCTTTCTGCCATTCTTCCGGCTGTCAATTCATCCTTTCAAGCGGCGCGTCTTCGATGAATGAGATGGTCTCGGGCCGATCTTTTGATGCCATTTTAAGAACCTGTGGAATCAATCCCGAAAGATACTGGCACGAAGTTAATGACTGGTTAGAATCAAAGTTGTCGAGGAGGGTATTTTTGCCTGATGCTTAACAGGAGGCCAAAACGGCGCTATCTGCTAGTTGGACATGCAGGGCAGCCTAGTGACATTATCGCAAGTGCGATATCTAGACGGTTTGAAGAACTCTTTGGATCAATTGCGGCCGAAAGGGCTGCCATAAGATTAGTAAAATCAGCAGGCAATACAACAGTGATAAAATGCAGGCTGAACCAATTGGATAGGGTACTTGTTGCAATTACTATGACGGATCCCGCAGTCGTCACATTGGACTTATCCGGGAGTATAAGGCGGCTAGAACGTCGACACTAAGGTTTAAGTTGGTTTATAAGCTATAGGCATAGGGGATGAGGTAAGTTTCGCTGCTCCAGACTGAGCAAGAGCGATGAGGATCTCGCGACGAACCGACCCAAACAGTTCACAAGCTGCGAATAAAACAATTATTAGCGCCTGCCGCGCTATGATCCTCAAAATGGAGATAGTTTACGATTATCCACTTTATCGACCACCATCCGAGGCCAATTCCATGATATTTCAGGTCACTTTGGGGTGCTCTTTTAACAGATGTTCGTTTTGCAACATGTACCGCACAAAAAAATATGTCGAAAGACCGTGGGATGAGATCAAGGCCGAAATAGATATGGCCTCAAGGTTCTATCCCGATACCCGGAGGGTCTTTCTAGCTGACGGCGACGCGCTAAACTTATCGAAAGAAAGAATGGTTCAGATCCTCGATTATCTTCGTTCCAAGTTTCCTGCGCTTGAGCGTGTGTCCTGCTATGCGATGCCGATGAACATTTTGAAGAAAAAAGAGGACGAATTGAAAGAGATGAAAGCGGCGGGCCTTAGTATGCTCTACATAGGCATTGAGTCCGGAAGCGACATCGTTCTGCGAAAAGTAACAAAGGGCGCAACCTACAAGACTATTGTTCAGGCCTGTCAGAAGGCGAAGAACACTGGTTACGTCATTTCATGCATGGTAATTTTGGGTCTCGGTGGCAAGACATACACCAATGAACACATTGCGGAAACAGCGCGCATCTTGAGCGAGAGTGCACCAAACTATGTGGGCGTGCTGACGCTCCAGCTTGAAGAAGGCATCTACGATGAGTTTGTGACAAAATTCGGTGAGCCTTTTGTACCCCTTGATGACATGGACGTACTTGATGAGCTTGAAAGACTCGTCACAAATTTCAACCCCAAAACACCAGTAGTGTTCCGGGCAAATCATGCATCGAATGTTTATTCTATCGGTGGCACGGTGCCGCAAGATAGAGAAAAAATGCTTGCACTCATCAAGAGACTGAAATCGCATCCTGAAATTCTTAAGCCAAAGTTCCTGCGCGGATTCTAGTGCGCCTTTTCTTCCGCTTCTTTTCCACGGTTCAGAGACTGAGCCAGACCTTCAGGGCCTGCTGTATGTCGGACAATTTCGCTTATAGTCACTATCTTGATACGCCGCTCCTCAATCTCATCCAGAAGCATTTCCAGCTGCTTAATATGATTCTTGTCTACCGCGTTCTGGTATTGTAACATTTCCCTCATAGCAAAATCTTGTGGGTGTAGTGTAACAACTGCAAAGCCATAGTGGTTTAAGCTGTATTCGACTTCTGCGAGCACCTTTCTATAGTCAAAAGTAATCCAGTAAGTATCATCCTCGTTCAGGTCGCCCATCAGCGCTGTTTCCGGCAGCCGGTAAAGGCTCTGGTTGCCTGTGATTTCATATGGCGGTGGATCATAAGTAACGTTTGCACTGATGTATCGGATCCCGCTATCCTTTGCCGCAGAAAACGTATCTGTATTCAGGATGTTGTAAGGTGCAATAAGAACTACAGGCGGTCTTGTTCCCAGTGTGCTAACTATTTTTTCGTTTGTTCTTTTGATAAGTTCGGACTGCTCATCATAGCTAAACTCTGCAAGATTTTCATGGTTCCATCCGTGGTTTGCAACTTCAAGCAGAGGATCATCAATCCGGCTTTTCACATAATTGACTATTATTGGATCTTCCCCAAAATAGTTGCCAATAATTCCAATTGTCAGACTTGCATTTCTCCTGCCAAATACTTCCATGACCTCAAGTTGCACATTGTTGAGAAAATAGTCCTGAATGTCGTCCAGCCTAAATGCGACACAGTGACAGGAAGGGGTTCTCACGTTTGTCGCATTATGGATTGTGCCTAGTGACAGCATCAACAATACTGCTATACATCCTGAAGCTGCAACGACGGGCCTATTCAAACTGGTAGATCGCCAAGAACCATGAAGTAATCCCTTGTGATTGGCATCTCTAGAATCTGCTTCCACCCTCTATGAAACATTTTCAATCAAATGCAAGTTCTTTCATTTGAATCAGAATCATCGATAGGATTATTAGCCTCATAGCGTATTTCCGCTTTAATGTACAGCGGGGAACTGGAAGTCCAGGCCAAGAGAAAGGCCCTGGCAGTTTTGCAGGACGAAATTACTCGAATTCTGAACTCCTCGAGAGATCTGTCAGCGCTTACATCCTCGCTCATCAAGGGCGACGATAAGGACGTCCAGCAATGTTTGGAACGCATGAGAAACACTGAAGAGGAGGTGGAGAACCTTCGCAGAAAGATAACACGCGAAGTAGCCGAGATCGGAAGCCTTATGGCGAACCGTGAGGACATTCTGAGAACCGCGTATGTGATCGACGATATCGCTGGCTACATCAGCGGAGTTGCTTTCAGACTTGCAAACATGAAGCCGGCTACATTGAGAAAGGCGTCGTTTGATGACGACCTGAAGCAACTGGTTGGTATGGTCGTTGACGCGATTTTCAAACTTAACGAAATGGGGCGATCACTTTCAATCAACCCTGCAAATGCAATTGATCTTGCACAGGACGTACAAAAGCTGGAGCGTCAAGTTGACGCCAAATACCGCGCGGTCATCGTTAAAGCGCTAAATGAAATTTCAACGACAAAAGATCTACTGTTACTTAAGGATGCTATCGAAGGCATCGAAGGCATGGTAGACAAGTGCCAAGAAGCATCTGACTCT
>DATLXY010000258.1:0-7355 GCA_035575335.1 Nitrososphaera sp.
GTTGCCGCGACCATCATTACAACTGTTGTGTAAAGATTCCCTGATAGAACTCCTGACGATGCACCCGCGGCTGCAACTATGAGACCGACTTCTCCTCTGGAGATCATGCCAATCCCAATCCTTGTTGCTTTTCTCCGATCCCTTATGAAAATAAGGGATGATAGTCCACAACCAACCAATTTAGATACAATAGCGACAGCTATAACAATTCCACCAAGAACAAGAACCTCCATATTTATTCCGCGAAGATCAACCTGCGCCCCTATTATCGAAAAGAACAAGGGAGCAAAAAACACATCAAGCTTTTCAGCGAATTCTCTTATCTTGTGAAATGCTTTTGAAACCGTTACAGCCATACCCGCTGCAAATGCACCGACAATAGGCGATAGTCCTGCGAATGCCGCGATGCCGGATACTGCAAAGCACGCTGCAGCAGCAGCAGCTTCTATTCCGCCTTTAGGCTTCCAGAGTCTTTCGATATTCAAAAGTCGTGGGACTAGAAAGATAGAGGCAGCCAGTAACGCTACGTATATCCCCAATATTTGAAGAAGAAGCAGAACGACGTCTGTTGGGTTGAATGTAACAGCCTCTTCACGAACCATCGAAAGAACCACTGACAGGACTGCGATACCCAAGACATCATCCGCTACTGCCGCTCCGAGTATCATGCGGCCTTCCTTGGATTGTAAGCGACCAAGCTGTATTAGCACTTGAATAGATATAGCGATGCTCGTAGCAGTAAGTGCAGTGGCAACAAGGATCGCAGGAAGAGGTTCGAGGCCGAATGTAATAAATACAAAATATCCGAGAAAAAATGGGACAATGACGCCCATGGCACCAACGGTAAACGATGGCACACCAAGCCTCAGAAATTCCCTTGGTGTTGTTTGCATGCCTGCGACGAAGAGTATGATTATGGCAGCTATTTCCCCAACATGCAATACCGTTTCATCAAGAACCACAAGAGGCTGACCGTCGATTACCAGGAGCCCGCCCAACGCAAATGGCCCAATTATGATTCCCGCTATAATCTCGCCCAAGACGGCTGGTTGTCTTATCCTATGAAATGCCGTTGAAAGTAATTTTGCAGCAAAGAGGAAGATTCCGATGGTGACTATTACATGCAAGAGGGATGATGTTTCGGCCAAGTTAACAAATCATTCCTTCTTGATTTTGACACCGCTATGCCCCTATGTCTCAAGTTTCCTAGGAAAGTTTTCCAGACGCAGATCTATTGCATTCTTTTTGTTATGATTAAGAAACCCACACATGAGAGGAGAGTTTGTTCACAACTCTTGCTTCGATGGCGGAGCCATTGTATCTATTAGCCTAGCATTAGTTATTTGGCCATCCTTTTCGTTTATCAGCAGATCTACGGTATATTCAAGATCATTTGATAGGAAGGTTACGTTAGCATCCCATGCCTCCATTTTATGCTCATTTGGAAAGGGAAGCAAGACGCGTACCTTGAAATTCTCTATGTCTTTTCCATACAGAGCTTCGACTGCATTTCTTGCCACCATCTCTACATCCTTTGGTGTTTTAACAGGGTTCATGCAACATTATATAATTAGTAAGTATAAAAAGCTTTTGTTCGACTGTCGAACAGACACGAAGAAAAAGCATCCTTCACCAAGTCTAAAAGAGATTATAGAGGCGAGCAAGTGATAGCTTCTGAGCAGGATCTACTGTTGCTATATTGCCGTTAACTCTTACTTCATATGTCTCCGGATCAACGTCGATGGTGGGTGTAAGGTCATTGTATAGCATGTTCTTCTTGCTAATCTTCCGACAATTCTTGACAGGCAGCAACTTTCTCTTTACTCTTAGTTTTCTGGTAAGGCCCCTCTTCAAGGCCAGCTTGGAGACGAACATAACAGAAGATGCTGCAGAACTCATCGCGCCAAACATCGGACGATAATAAACCGGCTCTGGAGTCGGTATCGACGCATTTGGATCGCCCATTAGCGCATATGCGATAAAACCTCCCTTTATCACCAGTTTTGGCTTTATGCCAAAAAATTGCGGACTCCATATGACGATATCTGCAATCTTGCCTGGCTCTAACGAGCCCACATATTCTGAAATTCCGTGTGTTATCGCTGGATTAATTGTAAGCTTTGCCAGATATCGCTTGACCCTGAGGTTATCGTTATCTCCAGTTTCAGCTTTCAATCTTCCTACCATTTTCTTCATCTTATCTGCAGTCTGCCATGCTCTCGTAGTAACTTCACCCACTCGTCCCATTGCCTGGCTGTCAGACGAATACATGCTCAATGCTCCGATGTCGTGGAGGACATCTTCTGCGGCAATTGTTTCGCCTCTGATACGGGATTCCGCAAATGCAATGTCTTCAGCAACTGATGGATTCAAGTGATGGCAGACCATCATCATATCGAGATGTTCTTCAAGTGTATTGACGGTAAACGGCCTAGTGGGATTGGTTGATGAGGGAAGGATGTTCTTCTCTCCAGCTACGCGCAAAATATCAGGAGCATGTCCGCCTCCTGCTCCTTCGGTATGGTATGTGTGGATGGTTCTTCCAGCTATAGCTTCAAGCGTATCCTCTACAAAGCCGCATTCGTTAAGAGTATCAGTGTGAATGGCAACCTGTGTATCTGTCTTGTCGGCTACCCTTAAGGCAGCATCAATTGTCGCAGGAGTGCATCCCCAATCTTCATGTAACTTTAAGCCGATTGCACCAGCTTCTACCTGTTCCATCAAGCCCTGTTCAAACGAATCATTTCCTTTTCCAAGAAGTCCAAAATTTAACGGCAATTCGTCAAGTGCTTCAAGCATTCTCGACAGGTTCCAAGGTCCTGGAGTGCATGTTGTTGCATTGGTTCCATCTGCGGGACCTGTTCCGCCGCCGATCATGGTGGTCGTGCCTGCGCATATTGCTTCTATTGCCTGCTGCGGAGATATGAAATGTATGTGGGTGTCGATGATGCCCGGAGTGCATATCGTGTGTTCTCCGGCGATGACTTCTGTGCTAGATGATACTACCATGTTCTTACCAACATTATCCATGACATTCGGATTACCTGCTTTTCCAATTCCTGCTATCAGGCCATCTTTGATCCCAATGTCTGCTTTGATAATTCCTAGAACCGGGTCCAAAATCATAGCATTCGTTATGACCATGTCAAGTGAAGCTGCACTTAAAACCCCACTTGCTTGACCCATGCCGTCACGGACGCTCTTACCTCCTCCAAATACGAGCTCGTCGCCGTATGTAAGGAGGTCTTTTTCAATCTGAATAATCAGATCGGTATCTGCAAGTCTCACTCTGTCTCCAACAGTTGGACCATAGAGATCTACATATCGCCTCCTGTCTATTTTGAGGGTCATGTTTTTCCCCCACTAAGTTATACCCATGAATCCTCTTGCTTTGGCCCTTGCAAGTGCGATATTTAGCTGACTCTTGGACAATTTCCCGTTCACTAGCCCGTTGAATCCGTATATGATTTTCTTTCCTCCGTACTCCACCAGCTCGACGACTTTCGTATCACCGGGCTCAAACCTGATTGATGTGCCTGATGGAATATTGAGATGGAAACCATATGCTTGCTTTCTTGGAAATTCAAGAGCTTTGTTGACTTCAAAGAAATGCATGTGGGAGCCTACCTGAATGGGTCTGTTGCCTGTGTTGCTTACCCTTAGCCGTGTGATCTTTCTACCTTTATTTGCAACTACTGGCTCATCCGACAAGAAATATTCACCGGGTATTGTCATCTCAAATTCCAGCTCCCTGCAAGGTAGTTAGTTACTGTATGGGATCATGAACAGTAACGAGTTTTGTTCCGTCTTCAAATGTTGCCTCCACCTGAACCATTCTAACAAGCTCGGATACGCCTGGCAAGACATCTGCTTTTGAGAGAACTCCTCTACCTGATCGCATCAGCTCAGAAACTGACTTGCCATCTCGCGCGCCTTCGAGTATATGATCAGCTATTAAGGCCACAGATTCTGAATAATTTAGCTTTAAACCTCTTGCTCGTCTTTTGCGAGCCAGCTCAGCAGCCATAAAGATATACAGCTTGTCAATCTCCCTAGGTGCTAGCATCATATTTCATGATGTCATCTCCCATTCCGTTAGTTAAAGATTAGTAATTATCTATTTAAAATTGTTGGTTGGCTGTTTATGTTAAGGTAGCGAGCCAGGATGAAGGCGCATATGTTTATGCAGACAAGATTTCGGATCATATACACTTGGTGTGGCTCTACATTCATATTCTTCCAAAACTAACGAAAATTCGTAAACTACATTACTGCTTCCTTGATTGCTAAGAGGAAGTTTCGTAGTATACTCACAAGTAGCGATTGCATAAATACGACGAATTAATAACAGTCATACACATTGTCTCGTCCAGAAACGAAAAGAGGGTCAGGTTGTTCCAAGGTTGCTGCTGGAGACGACGACAGTCCTAGCGAACTGGTTTCTTCGTCATTGTTCATGGATAATAGACTTCCATATGACATGGAGCGAGTGGTGTCTGCACTCATAAGCATGATGATTACAAAGGGGTTACTCTCGGTAAACGAAGCAAAGCGGATCATGGCGAGCGGTGAGTCGTATCTCCACTGATAATGATCTGGCGAGAGATGTGCATGAGCGCGCGTACTGAGCTGAATATGGGAAACGGAAAGGAGGGATCGATAGAAAGACATGAATAATGCAAGAATTTATGAACAACTATTCGCTGATGGTGTGAGGAGAGTAAGCGGTGCAGTTGAGGCAAGGAGATACAATCTTCTTGCTGCTAAGCTAGTAGCCGAGCTGGTGAGCAACTTTCTTGGTCCTCGAGGGCTAGAGAAAATGTTTGTTGATATTCTCGAAGAGTCGACTGTCACAAAGGACGGTGCAACATTTCTTCGTAAAATAGATATTGATCATCCAGCCGCAAAAGTTCTGATAGATGCTGCAAATGCGGTAGACAATGCTGTCGGAGATGGGACCACCTCTGTCGTTGTACTAGCTGGTGCCCTTGTGCAAAAAGCAGAAGAACTACTTGATATGGGAATCTCTCCCACGACAATTTCGGAAGGCTACAAGAAGGGGATGGAGGAGGCCCTTGATATTTTGAAGTTAATATCGAAACAGGTTTCAAATTCTGACAGGTCAATCATGCAAAAACTTGCTGCTACTTGTTTGAGAACGAAGGCTATTTCGTATACTATGTCTACAGACGATCATACAGCTGAACTCGTTGTGAATGCTCTTCTACAAATCGCAGATTTCTCCAACCGCAGGGTCAATGCCGATGACATAAAGATCGAGGAGAAGCCTGGTAACTCGTCTGATACTCAACTTGTGATGGGCATAGTGATCGATAAGACTATTGATAGCTCGTCAATGCCTTGTGAAATTAACAACGCAAGAATCCTGCTAGTCGATGAGGATCTGGAGCCAAAAACAACTCGAACAGATGCCGAAATTAACATTACCTGTCCATCGCACTATAAGCTGTTTATCGATAGGCAATCTGAAGAGATAATGAAGAATGTCAAGAAAATAGTCGATGCTGGCGTAAATGTAGTCATATCGCGAGGGGGAATCAGCCTCTCTGCTAGGACATATTTTGCAAGAAATGGTGTCATTTCAGTCCGCAGAGTCAAGGAAAATGACTTGATATGGTTAGAGAAGGCAACGGGAGGAAAAATAACGCGAGATTTAGACAATATCTCTGAAGCAAATATTGGACATGCAGAGCGTGTCTATGAAAAGTTTGTGGGTGATGATAAAATGGTGTTTGTAGAAGGATGTAGGAATCCCCGGTCTGTTACGTTACTGCTTCGTGGGGGTTCCAAGCAACTGCTGGATGAATATCACAGGGCAACCCTTGACGCAATTAATGTATTGAAGGATTTCATTGAGAATCCCTCAATTATAGCAGGAGGGGGGGCGACTGACGCAATTATAGCCAGAGAAATACGTAAGAGAGCAACAAGAATTGCTAGTGGAAGACAACAGATTGTACTTCAAAAATTTGCCGATGCCTTGGAAGAGATTCCCCTTACCATCGCAAAGAATGCTGGCATGGATCGAATAGATACGCTTGCAGAGCTACGATCCAAGAATATTCCTTCCCCTAGTCCCTCTTTGACCCCTGTAGCAACTGCTCATATCGACGACGGTACCGGCGAGAACAACTCTGACCGTCACAGGGGTAATCAAGAGCATCGGCTGGAAATTGTCAATGGGAAGTGGTTCGGCGTAGATGCAATGAATAGGAAAGTTGATGAGATGTTTGGCCTAGGAATAGTAGAGCCATCTATAGTGAAAGAACAGATAATCAAAACTGCTGTGGAGGTAACCAACCTTCTCCTACGAGTTGATGATGTCTTGATATCAAAACCGATCATGGATGCGCATTCCCACAGCCATGGCCATTCACATTCTCATGCGGATGGTACTGTGCATTCTCATGAAGGTGGAGAAAAGGCCCACGACCACTATTTTGACATGTTGGGAAAGCAACAAAGACCAATGCATCACTACTATTAGCAGGATCGAGAAAGAGTAGATCGCGCTGCTACTGGTAATGATAGGCATGATCCACGATTTTGGTGTTTACAGTTTGACAATATGATGAATGCGAAATCTGCTTGTCTTTCTTTTCAAGGAATATGCGCTAATCCGCGGTATTGATCCTGCCAGCAGCCGTGTCGAACATCTAAGAGCTCAGTTCAAGGATCATATCAAATATTTCAAGCTCCAATTCTTCCATTTCTAACGCTATAAAGCGTAGTGTGATCTCCAACCAAATACTTCTCAAAACGGTTCGCTCTTATTCTCAAATCTTTCAGCCAAGCTTAAAGCTCACCTCCCGTAATATGCTCCAATGTTCACTCTCTGACCACATCCCTGCTGCAAGTGCTGCAGGAAATAGTTCAACGATAGGACAGGCAGTACAGTATATTATTCCACTACTCGCATACGCCATTGAAGTCGTGGTTCCTGCTCCTGTACCTTCTTCTTCCTCCTCATTTTTTGTACTGTGGCCCGGTTGCTCCACAAGGGAAGCGGCATTTTGGAGATTGGCGTACCATACGCGCGATGCTATCGGTTCGTCAGAACCATCATGGAAAGCATATTATTATGTCATTTCCATCACCCAAACTTGACGTTACCGTAGGAGCGACGAGTTCTATATCAAGGCTGGGCTGCTGAAGGGCAGGTGGGTGAGTGGGTGAGGGAGACAGAGAGTGAGGGAAGGAGTGAGGGAGGGAGTGAGAGGCAGTACCACGGCAAGATAGCAAGGTCGTGGAGAAAGCCGCGCAGACGCGGGTTAAAACCATGGAGGGGAAGGGAAGGGGGGACTTCTTTTGAAAAGGAACAGCCAATGATAATA
>DATLXY010000259.1:0-2451 GCA_035575335.1 Nitrososphaera sp.
TGAACGAACCTTTCTCGAAACCAGCTTCAACATCCCGCAAACGGAACTCACGCCTAACGGCTGGCGGCTGGAATCGCCACAGGTGTTGCGCCTAATAGATGAGATGCAATGTGCTACCAAGCCTTTAACTGAATATATCAAGGGACGATTTTATTCCGGTATCAAACTGGGGTTGAATGAAGCCTTCATTGTTGACGATGCTACCCGTAAGGGGATGATTTCTAGTGATCCGTCATCCAGACAAATACTAAAGCCTTTTCTGCGCGGTAAAGATGTGAAACGCTGGTGCATTAAGTCAGCAAATCTGTATATGTGTTATGTTGGTTGGGATACAGATATTAA
Source organism: Nitrososphaera sp. (assembly GCA_035575335.1). Lineage (GTDB taxonomy): Archaea > Thermoproteota > Nitrososphaeria > Nitrososphaerales > Nitrososphaeraceae > Nitrososphaera. The sequence continues at coordinate 343 of DATLXY010000259.1, forward strand.
GCTATATCCGGCAATTCATGCCCATTTATTAAAATTCAAAGAACCCTTGATGGCTCGTCCAGAGGTTCAGGAAGGGCGACATCCTTGGTATGCCCTCAGTCGTTATGCTGCGGATTATTGGCAGGAATTTGAACATCCCAAAATTGTCTTTCCTGATATTGCTCAATCCCCACAATTCGCGTGGGATGAAACTGGGAGCTTTTTAGGTAATACTCTTTACCTAATGCCAACAGAAGAGAAATGGCTTTTAGGTTTGCTGAACAGTAAGATTATCTTCTGGTTTTATAGGCACTTGAGTCCGCAAATTCGTGGTGGTTTTGTGCGCTATATAGCCCAATACGTTTCTCAAATTCCTGTCCCCCCAATTTCACAACTGCAACAAGCGGTTATTACCAAGCTTGTAAATTACATTCTATTTATTAAGCGAGAAGGTTTGGCGGAGGATGAATCTTTATCCAATTCACGCGATCAACTCATGATTCGCTACTTTGAGCAACTCATAGACGCAATTGTGTACGAGTTGTTCCTGACAGATGAACTGCATCAGGCGGGCAAGCATTTCTTCGAGCCGCTGATGCGAGAGAATCTTCCCGACCTTAAGGAGATTAAAGGCGACAAGCTTGCGACGCTTCGCAGCATCTTTGAACGCCTCTTTGATAAGGATCACATCATCCGGCAAAACCTCTTCTTTCTGGACACGCTCGAAAGCGTTCGCATTATCGAGGGTAAGGCATGAGAATAACGAGTATCGAGATCAGCAACTATCGCGCTTTCAAAGGTGCGCCGCTCAAGATAGACCTCCATGCGGCTGGAAAGAATCTACTTGTCTATGGCGAAAACGGCAGCGGCAAATCTTCGCTCTATCTTGCCCTCAAAAACTTCCTGGAATGCGCCGCCAAGAATCACAACATCATTGACTATCCGTTTCGCAACCTCTTCGTCCAGACCGACGATTGCTATATCAAGCTCCAATTCTCCAACAAGAATGGTTACAGGGACCCGGACGCAAAGCTCTACGAATGGTCAAACGCTAAGAATGATACTGGCGAGCGGCTGATTTTGGAGTTGGATAAAACCAAAGGGTTTATAGACTATAAGGCGCTACTGGCAACCTATTTTCTTCACCAGGAAAAAACCTCGGTCAATGTGTTCGACCTGTTCGTAACCAGCATTGTTGCCAACGTCGAGAATGATCTGACGAAGCGCACCTTCGGCGAAGAATGGCGGAAGATTAAACAATCCATTCCGAGGCGTAATGCCGGTGACCCGCTCCGCCAGCTTGACCAGTTGATCCAAGAATTCAATGACGGATTGCGCGAAAAGCTTAAAGAATTGACCAGGGAAACTGGAAAAATTCTGACCCATTTCGGCTACGACATCGCCGTTGAGTTTACCTTTGGCGGCATTGCCTATAAGCGAGAGAGCAAAACCATTGAAAACCAACTCATCGGGTTGAAGGTCAAGTTTTTCAGGAAGGAACGAGACGACCATCATCACTTTCTTAATGAAGCCAAGCTCTCGGCCATCGCCATTTCGGTTTTCTTCGCCGCGCTGCTGTTACAGCCTCGAAGCCGCCTGCGCATCCTCGCCCTTGATGATGTTCTAATTGGCCTTGATATGTCCAACCGGATGCCGGTACTGGATATTCTGGACAAGCACTTCGACGGTTATCAAATCTTCTTTTTCACTTATGACCGTGTGTGGTACGAAATCATCCGGCAGCGTAACCAAACCTGGAAGCATGTTGAGTTCTTCGCCTGCAATACCGATGAAGGCGAATTGCCCATCTACGCTGAGGACAAAAAGTATCTGGATAAGGCTAGAGAATATTTCCAGGCAAACGACTACAGGGCCGCTGCCATCTACCTGCGCACACATTTTGAGGTGAAGCTAAAGGAGTTCTGCGATAAGAAGAATCTCAAAGTGAAGTACAAAAATAATCCCAAGCATCTTCAGGCCAAAGATTTCTGGACTGCTGTTTGCGACAAGGATAACGGCGGTCCTTTCACTTCCCCCGCGCTGACAACCCAGGTAGACCTATGCCTGACAAATATCATGAATCCCCTTTGCCATTCCAGAACGATCAACTTTCACAAAAAGGAAATACAG
>DATLXY010000260.1:0-8350 GCA_035575335.1 Nitrososphaera sp.
CTGTAAGCCATGACTGTGTATAATGTCGCTTTCAACAATTAGCAAGATAACCGTTCTTGGGTCTGGTGTTATGGGACATGGAATCGCTCAAGTTTCGGCGATGGCCGGCTACAACGTCGCCTTGCGCGACATCGAACAGTCATTCCTAGACAAGGCCATGGAAAAAATAAGATGGTCACTCAACAAACTGGTCGAAAAACAAAAGCTTTCGCAGGCAGATGCTGACCAGATCTTTTCACGAATTACCCCTGTTGTCGACCTAAAGGAGGCACTGGAGGCGTCTGACCTTCTGATAGAAGCGGTGCCGGAAGATATGAACCTAAAGAAAAAGGTATACTCCGAGGTCGACAGTCTTGCAGAGAGCAAGACGGTTTACGCTTCAAACACAAGCACTCTTCCAATCACCGAAATGGCTGACCTTACAAGCCGACCGGATCGATTCATCGGTCTTCACTTCTTCAACCCTCCACAGTTGATGCCGCTGGTGGAAGTCATACCGGGTGCTAAGACAAACAAGAGTATCGTGGATCTGGCAATGAGCTTTGTACAAAAGGTAGGCAAACAGCCCGTACTGTGCCAAAAAGACGTCGCCGGCTTTATTGTCAACCGCATCTTTATCCCATTAGTGCATGAAGCTGTTTACTGCCAAGAAAGAGACAGCGTCCCGTTGACGACGATTGATTCTGCGGTCAAGTTTCGGATGTCGTTTCCGATGGGCATTTTCGAGCTTGCTGACTACACCGGTCTTGACGTGATACACAAGGCCACCTTGGAGATGCACTCCCGCGACAGCAAGGTCATACGGCCACATCCGAGAATAGAGCAGTTGTTCGACGAAAAGAATCTTGGCCAAAAGAGCGGAAAGGGCTTTTACGAATACAAGGGAGACAATTACGAGCGTATAAATCTCACAAAGGAAGAAGCATCAAAGTACAACCCAATAGCACTCCTCGCAGTAGCTGCAAATAATGCGGCATGGCTGATCACAAATAATGTCTGCAGCAAGGAAGACCTTGAAAAAGCACTGAAGCTTGGCATGGGGTTGAAGAAGGAGCTCTTTGCTACAGTACAGGACTTTGGGATACAAAACGTTGTCCAGACGCTCAGGGATCTATCCGCAAAGTATGGTTACTTCTACGAACCAGACCCCTACCTCGTCAACTATCGAGGCTAATTGATGTATAATCCTATACAGTAAATCTTAAATGCGTAAGTGTCGTATAATAAGTAACCGACTGGCCGAAACAGGGGAACGATCTGCCACGCAGAATCTGCGCATCGGGTAAAGGCTCGATGCGTCTAAAGACGTGAGCAGTTGTCATCCGTGGGCTAACAGGTAAAGCACATGTTCTACGGAACGTGTGAAATAGTCTGAACCCGCGATGGCAAGGGCAAACCAAGGGGTCGCCGAGGAACCTGTGAAGGCAATCTCAAGGGAAAGCCACATGTCTTCGAGTGCCAGTTCGGTTCATTCTTTTTTCGTGTTGGGTGATATTATCGCGGCAACTGCTTCTTGCGCACTGTTTGCAACTATGACTGGAACCCTGTTTCGCTCATCAAGAAACTTGCCGCCGTACATATCAGCTACTCCTCCGCTGCCTGCTATTGCGACTATCGTTTTCTTGGTCATGTATCCGACGCCCATCTCGATAAGCGTGCCGACGCCGCCCCCGACTACGATTATGCCATCCGCAGAAGAGGCTACGATAAAGTTCCTCGCATAACCAATTCCTGTGCAGATTACAATGTCGCAGTACTGGTTTGCATGTCTGAATTCTTCCTGCGGTATTATACCTACAGTCATGCCTGAGTTCTCCTTGGCCCCTTTACATGCAGATTCCATGACTCCACCAAGCCCACCGCACACCAACACTGCACCGGCTCGCGCAATCTCCCTGCCAACTTCGTAGGCCACCTGCCGCGCAGCCTCAGTACATCTATCCTCGTTGTAACCTATTACCGCGATCTGCAGTTTGCGCACAGCGGTCAGGAAGCCATCCCAAAATTATAGTTTTTGCAAAGATCCTTCCGCAGTTCTCTCGAGGCAAGAGTATTTGGTGAGTATAATGATGCCGCACCCTCTGCATGTACTCAGACCGCAACTACAAAAAGAGCACGACGCAAACGTTACCGTTTGTACGCTCAAGTAATTTTTTGCCCGAGGTTCTTCTTATCTTGCCGTTCAAGTTATTCCTTCTCGCGCGGAGCCACAATTACTGTCAAGTGTTGGGCCATCGTCTGTGAACCCGGAGCCGGTGTTGCCACGACCCGAAGCATAACATTATCCTTCTGAAAATCTGCTGGGCAATTAGAGTAGGTTTTTTACGTTTTGTCAAATGCTATTTCTCCGCGGGCAATTTTTGAATGCAAACGCGTGGATTGGCTGCTGGAGCACCCGTAGGGAGAGGAAAAGCAGTATCCGGCACTCGCTCACCTCCTACCAAAAAAACGGGTGCAACTTCCACCCGATATTAACATTATATGTATGTTGACCGCCAGGATCAAAATCAAGACTTAAAATGATGGAAGATCAAGTAGGTAAGGTATGAAGTTCCGCAACAGGATTGACGCGGGCAACCTCCTTGCGGAAAGGCTGGCACAGCGAGCATTTGATAGCGTCATAGTGCTGGGCATCCCGCGTGGCGGAGTCGTACTTGCCGACATTGTTGCTAGGAGACTTGGCGCAGATTTCGACATAGTGATTCCTAGAAAACTAGGGGCGCCTAACAACAACGAGCTGGCCATAGGGGCGGTAATAGAAGGCGGTACCTCTTTTATCAACCAGCACCTTGTCAGCGCACTGTGCATTTCGCAAGACTACCTCGAAAGCGAAAAGGCCCGTCAGGTTGAAGAAATACGGCGGAGATCAGCGACCTACCGCAAACCTGGGCCGTACAGGATTTCGGGCAAGAATGCAATCTTGGTTGATGATGGTATCGCAACCGGCGCAACAGTCATTGCTTCCACAAGGTGGGCGAGGAGTCACAAACCTGCCAGTCTCACCATCGCTGTTCCTGTTGCTCCTCCGCAGTCGGTCGAGGTGCTAAAGAACGAGGCCGACTCGGTGATCGTACTGCACTGCCCAGATGACTTTGGCTCTGTCGGGCAATTCTACGATGAGTTTGAAGCGGTAACCGATGAGCAGGTAATTCAAATCACACGTAGCTGGGGTACGCTGTAGAATTAATATATGACACGTATTTCCTTCTCACTTGAATGGAGAATTTTCGTGTCAAAGACCTTTCTCTTGCCGAACAAGGCAAGAGCCGCATTGATTGGGCAGAGGCGCACATGCCTGTTCTTGTCACACTGCGTCAGAAATATGAAAAGATCAAGCCTCTAAAGGGTATCAGAGTCACAGGCTGCCTACATGTCACAAAAGAGACTGGCGTCCTAGTGCGGACACTTAAGGCCGCCGGAGCTGAACTTTCATGGTGTGGCTGCAACCCTCTCAGTACACAGGACGACGTGGCGGCCTCTCTAGCAAATGATGAAGGGGTCGCGATATTTGCAAGCAGAGGTATCACTTCAGAAGAATATTACGAAGATATTCGTTCCGCTATTAAGATTGATCCGCACGTCACGATAGATGACGGAGCCGACCTGACAGTTGAAATGCACAAAGGAAAGCCAAAGTCTATCCGGGGAGGCACGGAGGAAACAACCACCGGCGTAATTAGGCTGCGTGCCATGCAGAAGGCCGGGCTGCTGGCATATCCAATCATAGCCGTGAACGACGCTGAAACAAAGCATGATTTTGACAATGTTTATGGCACAGGTCAATCGGCGCTTGACGGCATCATACGCGCTACCAACATACTGGTGTCAGGCAAGAATGTCGTCGTAGCAGGGTATGGACATGTTGGCAAGGGTGTCGCCAGGAGGGCAGCTGGCCTTGGAGCAAATGTCATAGTTACAGAGGTTGATCCAGTTGCCGCACTCAAAGCAAAGCTTGATGGCTTTACCGTGACTAAAATGAACAAGGCTGCCGAGGTCGGCGACGTATTCGTTACTACGACCGGCTGCAAGGATGTCATTACCGAGAAGGATATTGCCAAGATGAAAGATGGTGCCATTTTGGCAAACGCCGGTCACTTTAACGTCGAGATCTCAATTCCCGGGATTGAAAGCCAGTCGGTACAGCAAAAAGATATCAATGAACATACAAGGCAGTATACTCTAAAGAATGGCAGGCGTGTGTATCTTATCGGCGAAGGCAGGCTTGTGAACTTGGCCGCAGCAGAAGGCCACCCTTCTGAAGTCATGGACATGAGCTTTGCAAACCAGTTCCTTGCTGTCTTGAAACTTGCGCAACATGGGGAAACCATGAAGCCTCTTGTCTATAACATCGACAGGGCTCAGGATCAGGAAATCGCGCTTGCCAAACTTCAATCAATGGGGATCGAGATCGATTCTCTGACACCCGAGCAGAAGGCATATCTGGAAGGCTTCAGCGAGGGGACATAGCACTTGCCATGACCGTCCACCCTGCTAGACCCGGGGCGGCGGCCAATCTATGGCAGTAGCCAAATCTGGCCTGAATGTGACCTGTATGGGACAGCTGATTGGATTTTTCTTCTCGGAGCCATGAACGCCTTTTTTGACGCTTGCTATTTATTATGTTAAGGAACTTGTTTTTGACGTGGGCAGCTGGTCTAGCTCGGTTATGATACCGCTCTTACACAGCGGTGGTCGGGTGTTCAAATCACCCGCTGCCCACTTTGCATTCAAGTGAATCTGCCCAGCTATGGTTGAAGCTGCATCCAGAATCAGTGGCCGTGCCGATGATCTGTCGTGGTTGAAGGGAAATGTGAGGCCCACGATGCGTCAGGACGCCGCGTGGCTCTGCATGGTAGCTTGCGATGAGCGGCTAAGGGAATTTAAGAAGCCATGAAACTCGAGGAATGTGTATGGTGGTTAACCGAAAAAGCAGCGGAACTCCGAACACATTTCAGCTCTTGTCTGTTACAAGGGGAAAAGCTGGGAGAAAGTTCTTCTCACTTCTTGGCCCCGAGAGTCCTGTTCTTCAGCCTCATATGGCTGCCATGACACTTCCTGCATCTCGAAGCCGAGATAGGATTCTTGCAGCCGCATTTGAAGCATATCTTGAAGAAAAGCCTCCGCTGTTGTGCAATCTGCTTCTTAACCGCATCAGTAATTGGCATTCATACATTATGCAAGAAAGGGCTCTTTTGTATGTTTCTACTGCTCTATCAAACCTTGCACTGAGTACTTGGCTGTAATGCCCATGCTCCGACATTGTGTACCGAGAGCTTTCAGAACAACAGGAGAGATGATGCCATAGTTGGCCAACAGTGAAGAGCAGTGGGGTAGTCCAAACAACCTCTTCAGTGTTGAAGTCTTGCCCTCGACGATCTTGGTGCCTCCGACGACATCTGTCAATATTTTCCCCATCAATAATAAAAGCATGCATGCACGGCCATGCAGGAGAAGAATGGTTGATGGCCTTTACTGACCACAGAAGTAGGTCACCTCTGAAAAAGCAGTAGCTAATATGCTTCCCGGCAGGCCAAGATCGAACTCTGCCCTACTGTTCGAAGACAGAGCAGAATCCTTTCAGCGGATCCTTCGGGTTGGCGATGAGGTCGAGAGGCAAGGCAGGACAGACTACATAGGGGAAAACGTAGAGTGTAAGGAGCAGGACCAGAAACACCAACAAGCCGATAACGATAAAGTAGCTTATCGGAATCATGCCTTGACATGCTCCAGCAGCCCATAAAAAAGATGTTGGTGTATCAAAAAAATGACAGGTTGATTCATTGCTCGCGGACTGGACGCTGGAAGGGCACACGCCTATTCTGCAAACATGTACAGAACTACCAGATCATCTTTGTTCCCAAGGAACCTGTGGTGCATTTTGGCAGGTACGAATATTATCGAGCCCTTTTTTACAGGGTGCTTCCGTCGATCCTTTCCTAGCTCGATAAAGCCGCTGCCCTCTATGACGTAATATAACTCGTCTGCTGAGTGCGGCTCTTGGGTATCTTCATCGCCGGGATGGAGTACTATGATGCCTGCCTCCAAATCGCGTACCTTCAAAAAGTCAAAAAAGTATCTTCCCTCTTTCTCTAACTGCTTAACAAGATCTTGGAGTTCAAAGGTTCTTTCACCTTCTGCTGTTGTCATCTGTACTTACTCCTCTCAATTATGGATTGTACGTGTTTCATCAAGGCTGAGTGAGTTTCCTCGTCGTGCTTTCGCATATAGTAATAGAGCTCTTCCGTGGCTGCGTGGTAATCTATTCCAAGGTTCTGCGCCAAACCAAGGGCGATGTATGACATCATCAGCTTGCGCAGCACGACCTCGGTTCCATAGTTTGCAGCCTCAGACAGCAGCTCGTCGAGCAAATTCTTGAATTGCGAACCGATGTACTTGTCCTTTGCTTCTCTAGATTTTATAACAAAGGTAATACTCATCATCCTCTTCTTCATGTGTATGTTCTCTACCATCTCGATGAACTTATCGTTAAGGTGGGGATTTCCAAGCAATACTTCTGTCAGAAGGTCGGCTGCATCAGGCTCACTCAGGTTCATCTGGCGTACTAGGGTAAAGAGTACGTGGCAGGCCGCGCATCCATTTTCTCTGACCCTTGAAGGATCGCTAGCCACTGCAGTCACTTCTTGCAAAATTACCTGCTCAGCGGCACGTACTTTGTCTGTGTCCAAATCAGCTGAAGTTGTCGTCAGCCCGCTAAAAAAGGGTTTAGAAAAAGGAAAGGGGAGTTCACGACTGCTTTCGCTCTTAGCTCAGGCGGAAGATGACCTGGACTGTCATCGAGATCTCTTGCTGACCAGGGAGTATCGGGGTTAGCGATGACCCGTCCTCAGCTGTCTGCGCAAGTTCTCTGTAGAAGATGGGGAAGTATACCTCATTCAGGCTGATTGATTTCACTCCCGTGATCTCCATGTTGACTGCTTCTGCTGCCTTGTCCGCGCGACTTCTCGCATTGGCTATTGCCTTAGCGATCAGTTCTTGACGGATCTCTTCCTGTCTCTCGTTTGAGATAAAGAAGTGTGCACTGTTCACGTTTGTGGCTCCCGCTGCAACTGCTACGTCGATGACTCGGCCAACATCCTCATCAGCGTCCAGTGTTACTATTACACTGTTCGATGCTGCATACCCTGTGATCTCTGCCTTTGATTCGCACTCGGGAGGCATTGGATAGATCGCAATGCATGGTGGAGATGTTTGCTCGTACACTGGCCATATGTTGTACCAGCTGGTGCTTATCTGGTGTTCATCAATACCAAGACCCCTCATGGCCTCAAGAACATTATCCATCAGCTCTGCGTTAGCCGCTGCTGCTTCTTCTGCAGTCTCTCCGCGTGTCTCAACTCCTATTGTCACGGAGACTTTGTCTGGCGTGACTTTTAATGTTGCTGTGCCTGACGTGGAAACTATCGATTGGACTGCCTTCTCTATCTCTTGCTCGCAGACTTCACCGGTTTTACATTCCAGATCAGCTGGCGTCGGGTCGTCCGCTGAGTTCTGCTGTGCCTGCGCACTTTGCATTTGATAACCTCCGACGACGATGGCTGCCACCATACTGATTGCAAGTATGCCTGCAATCAAGGCAAAGATGTATCGGTTGTTTGTCTTTATGTCTGACATTTTCGAACTCCTTTACTTTGATGGCATAGGTAAGCCTAGGTTTCAGAACAATGCCCAACGGGCTGTACGGCGTATCAGAACAACACTATCGCTACTATTTCGTTCTGCAAGTGCTGATGTTTTGACTCCTCTGGTGCACTCGTTCTTTACGGTGGTATTGTTGGAAAATCGTCATCAGTCGATACTTTAGGAGAGACAGACGCGGAACGATCTTGGCATTCCAAATCGTAGAAACGTCGATCTGTCTGTTCTAAACCATAGAATTAAGATTCCAACATCGCATACTGAGACGAGAGTAGTGAGGGTTAATGGCAAGATGTTCCATGTTTGGCATGGCCGGCATCGGCATCGCTGCAGCCATAGGCTTTGTCTTTGCATTAAGCTCGGTTGGTAGTACCTCGATCCCGCCGGATATCCGGGGTCAAGTGATATTTACGAATGGGACTCCTCTCCCACAGTATTTCATACCAGTTCTCAAGAGCTCAAAAAATTTGAGTCAATCGACGAGCTTAGGGTATTTATGATGAATGTCGAAACCAACCGATCAATATGCACAGCTTAGCGAGCTCGGGTCCAGCTTGTCACTTGGCTTTGCCAGAACCACCGTGCCCTTCCTCCCGCCGGCGAACTTGACGCGGTGGTGTCGCCGTCATCACCATCGTCTTCGTGTGGGTCAGCTGATGATGAGATCAGGCTGAATTTAGAGCAAACTAACCTT
>DATLXY010000261.1:0-7401 GCA_035575335.1 Nitrososphaera sp.
GAGGTTCTTTATAGACACATTCTTTGAGAATTCCAGCATCGCCTTCTTGACTTCATCTGCCTCGACCGGCTGTTTAGTCTCAACAAAGACACTCTCGGTGTGTCCGTCTATGACCGGGACCCTCGTGCAGGTGCAGCTCACCTTGAGTGGCGCTGGCGCAATAGAGTTCTCGTTGAAGTTGCCCAAGATCTTTTTCGTCTCAACCTGGACCTTTTCCTCTTCTTTTGGAATGTACGGGATCAGGTTGTCCATTATGTCGAGTGCGATTACGCCCGGTGACCTTCCGGCCCCCGACAGTGCCTGCATCGACGTCATGAACACCTTTTCAATCCCAAATTTATCAAGTATTGGTTTGAGCGTAATGGCCAACCCTGTTGTGGTACAATTCGGCAGCGGTGCAATGAATCCTTTCCAGCGCCGGTTCTGTCTCTGAATGTTCAGGAGCTCAGCATGACTATCGTTAATTCCCGGGATGAGTATCGGGACATCAGGTTCATAACGGAATGCGGCAGCAGTACTGATCACAGGAGTAGTCTTGGCGAATTTCGGCTCGACCACCTTGGCATCGTCTGATTCAAGCGCAGTAAATATGAGATCAAAATTCTCTGGTTTGATATCGTCGACCTTGCTGACAACCATGTCCTTCACATACTCGGGTACTTCTTCCCTGTTGTGCCAGCGCAGAATGCCGGAATGAGGATCTCGTATGGCATCGATGTATTTCTTGCCGGCCGATCTTTCAGAAGCGGCCACCTGTATCAGTTCAAACCACTTGTGCTTGTTCAGGGCGATGATGAATTCTTGGCCCACCGCACCGGTGGCCCCAATGACTGCTACCTTGAGCATATGAGGCGAAATTTGTGAACGGAACTAATAATCGTTTTTGATGTTGGTTGCGTTAACACGGGCACAGGTTAGGTTTGAAAATATCGTTTCGGTAGCAGAGGGCGACTGGAAGAGCTGGATGTGTAACTTGAAAACTATCACACTTTTCTCAACTGCAAGTCGAACGATCGTACCTCACAGAACAATGGTGATTGGTTACCCAGACTGTGTCCAACCAGTAATCGATGCTCGATGATGGCTGCAGAACGCTTTTGTTGGTACCATTGTTATTGCTGGCGCAGTACAAAGCAATCAAGCCGGTGATCCGGATAGTATGCACACGTGTGTATCTGTATGTTTGTGTATCTGCACGTCTGTGTACTCACTGTGATAATCGAGCGTATATCTTGAATTTGATAAGTGGCTTTCAGCATTAGCCCCCAATCTAACAAGATCTTGATTTGGATGTAATATATTCTTCATTTCCAACCGATCAGACTTATCACTATCATGAAGTCCTGCGGGCTGTCTCGATTTACGAACCTTCACCAAATGCAAGAGAATCGGCTTTTCACAATAACGGATTAAGCCGATGGTCACTTTCTTTTTTGAATGGCTGCGGTACTGATATCGATGTTTTGCCAAATTACCTCGTAGCCCAGTTCTTCCACAAGCTGTGCATGACATGCTTCCGGAATGCCATTATCTGAAAAAATCGTGCACGCGGTCTCAAATGTGTTGACTTCGCTCAGGAGCAGTTCGAGTTCCTTGGCTTTAGCCATCGAAACAAGGTAATAGTCCTGCGGGCGATCTCCTAGAACGCCTCCTCCGCTACCGATGCAAATGTAGCGTTCACCGTGATCCCTCGAAGCAATCTTGGACACTACTTCGATTGGAAGATCATACTTTTCTGCAATGTCTTTAAGTGGAATGATATCTCTTGAGTAATCAATTTCAATTTTCAGGTTAGGATCCCTGACTTTTCTGTCGACCATCTCTTTGTCCAGATCCTTTAGGTGGTCAAGAATTGGGCGTATGGGGACGGAGTCGTTCTTGTAGAAGATCAGCCTATCAGCTGGAATCAAAGTGGATAAAGTTGTCGCATATGAAGATGAAGATGATATCATAGAACCAGCAAGCTCGTCATTTATTGCTATAAAGAGGTCGATCCCTGCTGCGTCATTCTTGGTAGTCTTGTAGCGGTCGCTGGAATTAATGTTTGCCTTAAAGATCTGGTTTACCTTCTGGAGTTTTCTCTTCAAATACTCGGGTGTCCAGAATCCAACGATCTCTAAGTATACTCTGCGTCCGTACTTCTCGAACATGAAATCTGGAATGAACGCCTTGCCCTCGCCAACAATCAAGGGGTCTGGCTCTCTTACTAATTTCCAGCCGCTTCTCCCTCCCGCAACTTCATTGAACTTTTGAGCAAACTTTTCCTCTACCACGCTGTCAAAAGAATAATGGTCATTCAAAGTTACCAGCGATGTATGCCGCCTTTCCTTATCATTATTACCATCATGATCGTTAACCCCACCGCCACTCCCTCTTGTCGTATAGAAAGGGTCTGCCAGATGTAGCGCAGTTTGCTCGCCTTTGGAAATTTTGAACTGATGCAGTTTCTTTCCCTGCATCATCGTTTTTCTGAGAACCCATGCCTCTATTTGCCAGTCGACTGATTCTCGTGGAAGCACTATGGAAGGAAGCAACTTGGCAAACGATGTTCCATAACTATCAGTTAGCTTGAAGAGACTAAGGGGTCCCTCCAGCGAACAAACCAGAGAGCCGTAGCCAGAATCGTTATTGCTGCTATTGCTATTACCTTGTTGGCTTCTGTCTTCCAGATAATACATCAACCCGAGCCTCTTTACATTTCTCAGTATTCTCTTCCAGTTTGCTCCTCCTGATACACGAAATTCCATTTTCGTTGCGTTGAACAGCAGGGTTTGAATGAGTGAGAGATTGTACCAACCGATGAGAGTCTTGTCATCAATATCGTCAAAGCGTTCGAAGACCAGATTATCATCTAGGTCGCTCCACATCGTCCTCTTGACATCATTTGGTGAAACTCGCAGCTTCTCCGATATCGAATTGATTATGCTTTCCCTTTCAAGTTCGGTTAACGCAAATCCCCTCCTGGACGATTCTTCAAACAGCGTCCTCCTGACATCAATAGGATTTACAACCATCGCAGCACCGTCAATAGTAGTAGTAATGGCAGTAGCAGTGGTTGTAGTGTCGCTATCTTGCGCTAGCGTTGCCCCCTTGTTACCGGGGATGATGGTGCCCATGATGTAAGAAGAGGCGCTGAAGGTACACCTCCTTTCAAGAAGGGCGGAAAGACCTCTTATCAGTTTGTAATCGTTATGAGTCGATTCGATCAAGGATATCCTCTCATATAACTCGGATTTTTTCTCACGCGCCCTGTGTGATTCTCGGAATTCCTTGAGGATCCGCTCCGCCAAATCTAGTTCATGATCCTGAGTACAGAAGCGAGGTGCAATCATGCCTTTTCTTATTGTGACTCTAAGTAGTTGGGCCGGTAACACATCCTATCTTTCCATATGATCTCCGCGAAGCTCACTTCCGTCGGTGATGACGATGGAGGAGGAGGTGATGGTGTTATCATCGTCTCTTAGTTCTTCTTCTCCGTCTCTTCCACTCCAATCATACTGACCAATTGACCTCAGGGCTCTTTTCCGCTTGGCACTCGTGATGGTTTCTTCCTTTGTCTCAGACGATACAATTTCAATCAGCTTAGCTCTCTTGTCACAGTCATTGTCATTTCTTGCACCCGGGATCGTGGTGTGAACTCTGGGCTTGGGTCTGAGCAATCTTCCGAGTCTTTGAATAAACTCCCTTCCGCTGCCTGTTCCACTAACGATTATTCCAAGTTCTGCATCCGGCACATCTACACCTTCATCTAGGACTTTTGATGTGACGATGGCCATGTACCGTCCTTCTTTGAAGCCTTTGAGGACATCTTGTCTCTCTTCTTTTTTTGTCTTGTGGGTTATGAACGGTATCAGGAATTTATCTGATATCTGGTAAACAAGACTATTGTGCTGAGTAAATATGATCGTCTTTTTCCCCTGATTTTCTGCCAAGATCTCTTTGAGCTCCTCTATCTTGGCCTTGCTATTCAGAGCAATTTTTGTAGCCCTGTTTCTCGCAAGAAGTGCCCGGCGGGCAACTGGGTTCTTTCCTGACATCACTATCAATTTTTCAAAAGACAGCTTGTAAGAACCTCCTCCAGTTCTCTTTCCAATCTTGCTCAGGCACTGCCTGTAAGTAGACATACTCTCACGATACTCCTTCAGTTCTTCTGGCAAAAGCTCGACCTTCCTTCTTTCGATCTCGTATGGAGCAAGGTGCCTCTTCTTGGCCAGGGTCTCGATGCTTGCTCGATATATCACATCTCCTATTAACCTCGGCAGGTCCTTGTGAAGCTCGTCTTCTCTTTCAATGGTAGCCGTAAGCCCCAGCCTGTACGGAGCTGCCATTTGTTCTGCAATAGTCCTGTACCGCGGAGCCGCAAGATGATGCACTTCATCAAATACTACTAGAAAGAATGTGTCCCCGAGCAGGGGAGCACGCAAATAGGCCGAATCATACGTAGCTACCGTAATCGGCTGAATATCATCTGTCCCACCACCGAGATTTCCTATTTTCGTAGACTGGAAATGCTTCGCGAGGATTCCGGTCCACTGATCCATCAGGTCGAGGGTTGGTACTACTATCAGTGTACATGCATTTACCTTCTCTATCGCCTTGATCCCCACAATAGTCTTGCCCGAACCTGTAGGGAGAACAACAGAGCCTCTCATTCCTGCGCGAATCCAGCTTTCAAGTGCTCTCTTCTGATAATCTCTCAGCATGATTGGGGAAGTAGCTGGCAGCTCATTTCCATTTGTCAGAGTGCTGTCGTTACCGTTACTGACTGCTTGGAAATCTGGAGATGCTATAGCATTAGCGAAAACATGGTCGGTAAACTCTATTCCACTTCGCTTCAGATAATCTACTATGTTTACGTAATAAAGAGCCTGTGCTCGCAATACATTGCCTCGAGGGTCTGGCGTCGCAAAAGGTATGTGTGCGAGACCCTTGATTACTATGGTACCCTTGTCATAGATAAGGGTCGCTTTGAGCACTGGCACTCTTTCTCAATATACAACTAAAAAAGTCTTGTCCTTTCGTTGCTGTCCAGAATACTTTGAGCATGAGGAACTATCGGTTGGTGTGCGCCATGTTCTGCGGCGACCACATGGTGATAAGATGTGGTTGTCGTAGTAGTCGTTTTGGCGCTGGAATGACTTTTTTTCCAAGCAGATCTTCTACACGATCTTTATCCCTTCTTCCGACAGATCTTATGGTACCTGCAAATGATCCTGCACAAAAGAAGAAGGCGTTAAGACAGGGCAGGATGTGCAACATTTCTGTCAATCATCTATGCGGACACGTCGCTTACCTACTGACCTGACATGAATTTCTTGATCACCACAATTCCGGCGTAATACGGGATGTTATAGATCGCTGCAAGCACTGCAACCTGGGGACCGAAGAACTGAAAGGCAAGCACCGCGACAAGCACGTTGTTGATGTAGCTCATCGATATCAGACCCGCGTTCCTGTCGTGCCGGTCACCGGCCGAAGTTACGTAACCCACAATTCCATAGGCCGCGTAGCACAGGAACGCTGTCACAATAGTCTGAAGCAAGAATAATTGCTCCTCGTAAAAGTAGCTTGAGAACTTGGCAAACATGCCGAAATTGATCAGCACGATAAAGATCAGGGATAGAAGGAAGGAATTTTCATCAGCAAACCGCGATGCAGTCGGAAAATGCCTTTTCGTGAACCATCCGCCTGCAAGGGGAGTGAAAAGTGCAGCGACAAGCAGGATCACCATGTGAAGTACTGGGATCTCCAGCTGCGAGCCTACCAGTGCATAGACCAGGGCAGGTAGGACAAAGGGGACTGCCAGCGATGTAGCTATTATCATGCCCACCACGATGGGGAGCCTGCCACCTATCAGGTTGACAAGGAATGGTGCACCAAGCCCGGTGGAAATTCCGGATAGCAGCAGGACGGAGAGAGCGAACGGCTGATACAGAAAATATGTGAGAACATACATGCCCAGCGGCAATACCACCAGCTTTACCGCAGAGAGCACTACAAGCTGCCGGGGTCGTGTAAATGTCGCAACCAGGTCGGGAATGTTCAACCTGATAAGGTTGAAGAAGAGGAGCGCGCCGAGCCACACAAGGATATAGGGCTCAACCAGCATACCTGCAGCGGGCAGGAGGACGCCGGCTGACATCGATCCGACTATGCAGACTGCAAGCAGCACATTGTCATGACGCAAGTGATTTCAGCTGCTGTATCATCTCTTTTGCATAGTCAAACCCTTGCTGCCAAAATTCTTCTCCTGAGATATCAATCCCTGCCTCCATCAAAAGCTCTTCAGGCTTTCTCGACCCGCCGGCTGATAGTATCTTCAGGTATTTTGGCACAAATGACTTGCCTTCGAGCTTGTACTGCCGGTAGAGAGATAGCACGAGGAGGTTCCCAAAAGAGTATGCGTATGTGTAGAACGGAGTGTGGTAAAAGTGCGGTATGTTTACCCACTCCCACTGAAAGTCGGGAGAAAGTGTAATCGAATTGCCGAACTGGTCCTTCAGGTTATCAAAGTAGATCTTGGCTACCGCGTCGATCGTCGCGTTGTTTTCTGCTATCGCCTTGTGCGCTTCGATTTCAAAAAGCGTGAAATATGCCTGACGTAGGGTGGTGGCATAGATGTCATCGATCCTTTCTGCAAGGAGGATCCTCCGCTCCCTATCATTCATCTTCTCGGCGAGCTTTTCATTGAGCAGCATCTCCGCAAAAACTGATGCAGTCTCTGCAAGTGGCAGCGGCGCATGAGACACCATTATCGGCAGCTCTGAAGCAAGCATGCTGTGGATGGCATGACCAAACTCGTGTGCAATGGTGGCAACGTCCCTCGTATGGCCGTCAAAGTTTAGCAGAACATATGGTGTCCTCTTGGGGGTTACTGTGTAGCAGAACGCGCCGCCTCGCTTTGCCTTCCTGATCTCCGAGTCGACATGGCGCTCAATAAAGACGCGCTCGGCCAGGCGGCGGATCTGTGGGTCAAAGTCACCAAAGGTGTCAAGCACGCTTGTAACGGCCCTTCCAAAGGTGAACTTTCTTCTGCCTTTCGTGCCGGTAGAAATGGGGGCATAAAGGTCGTACCTCCGAAGCTTTTTCATCCCAAGCATCCCTGCCTTT
This sequence comes from Nitrososphaera sp., assembly GCA_035575335.1. GTDB lineage: Archaea > Thermoproteota > Nitrososphaeria > Nitrososphaerales > Nitrososphaeraceae > Nitrososphaera. Next base: position 7,111 of record DATLXY010000261.1, read on the forward strand.
TCTCTAAAGTATTCCTGAAAAATGACCGCGTTCTTCCTGCAAGTGGAAAGCAGCGCATCTACAGTGGCATCATCGAGATTGTTTGCTGTGTTGCGGACGGAAATAGGCGACTCGTAGCCTCGCATAGTGATCGCCTCATCGCGCCACTGAATTGCAATGTTCTGGTAGATCTCACCCAGCACCCCACTGTTCTTCCTGTAGACCTCCAGCAGAGACTTGTATGCTGCTTCTCTTGTGGCCGCGTCCGGGCTCCTGACAAGCGACACAAGCTTTTCCTTGCTGTCAAACTTT
>DATLXY010000262.1:0-4799 GCA_035575335.1 Nitrososphaera sp.
GCCACGACTATTATTCGCAGAATTTTCTGGGCTTTGTGCAGCTGCTGGGATGTATGATGATATCCTGCTCAGGAGGTGTTTATGAGATGGCTTCTAGTCAACTTTAAAAGAATACGCTCTGAAATATATTGGCATGATAAAGGGCAAGGTAGCAATGGTTACAGGTGCAGGCGGAGGGGTCGGCAGAGCCATCTCTAAGAGGCTTAGCTCCGAAGGCTGCAAGGTGGTACTCCTTGGGAGAGACAAGACAAAGCTGCAAAAAACCGTAGCTGAAATTGGCGACAAAAATAATACCATGATGGTGATAGCAGACATCACAAAGGAGGCGGAAGTTCTTAATGCCGTCGACCAGACAATAAACTCATTTGATAAGATTGACATTCTAGTAAACAACGCTGGAACGATAAATGACCCTGAACCGTTCCATGAAATGACTGACGGCCAGTGGGAAGAGCTCGTACAGACCAACCTCTTTGGCACATTCAGGATGACAAAGGCCGTTATCCCTATCATGATGAAAAATGGAGGCGGCAGCATCGTCAACATTTCATCAGTCCTCGGAATCAGATCGATACCAAGGGTCCCGCTCTCGGTATACGGCGCCACGAAAGCAGGAGTCATAATGTTCACAAGGAGCATTGCAGTGGAGTACGGCCAGTACAAGATCCGCTGCAACTGCGTCGCACCTTCCACTATCCGGAGCTCACTTATAGAACCATACCTTCAGGACGAGGAAGCAAAAAGGGTCTTGGAATCGACATTTCCGCTGCGCAGAATAGGTGAGCCGGAAGATATCGCGGGCGCCGTGGCGTACCTCTGCTCCGACGACTCTAAATGGGTCACCGGAACGGTCATGATGGTAGACGGCGGCGTGTCCGCAAAGCAGTGAATGATAAACTGCCACTGGTCACTTCCTAGAAGTGTTAAATCTGCACATCCGGCCATTATTTTTCGCTTTGAGGTTCCTACCATGTCGTTTTCCAGAACATGCCATGAAGGATACGGTGCTAGTGTACCAGTAGCATGACACATGTGGCAATCGGAGGATTCTTCGTACGCTATGCGATCCTCTTTTCAGAGATATTTTTCGTTTGTAGCAGAGCAGATAGAGATATCTTGTATTATCTCCTCCTGTCTTGACGCAGCAATTAGTGAAAACAATACACGGCAGAGTGAGCTTGATGCTTTGCTAGTAATTTGCTACATTCCTACATACTCTGTCAAAGCGCTCATGAGGTCTTGATTCTGTGCAATACTTACTGTAACACTGACAACTTGTGCTTTAATTCCCTTAAGCTCAGCGTGTAGGGTATGAATGGGGGGGTCACATCAACATTAATTCAATTTGGTCCGTTATGCTCTTTATAACAAGCTGTCTGTCTAGGCCGGCCATTGATTTCAGATTATTCGGGTAACTTAATAGCCTATCACCTTAGGTTAACGCGGCATGAGGTCGAGTTACCAGTGTTTTTTTGCACCTCCTCCAGCCATTGTACCCGCTCTGTTTTGACTAGCCACTTTTGTGATTGCTATTTGATGGATCCGATAGACAAACTCACAATGATCCTTGAATGCTTGATGAAAGACAAGAAAATAGAGCCAGGGCACGAAACTGAGAATGGGGGGAAAAGATGTTATTTCCGGCTATTCAGCGGCGTCCAGACGGCAGCTGAAGCATCGCATATTGACCAAGTGGAAGGCTCCAACGGATTATATCCTGTTGGTTTACGTGATTCTAGACAGTCTCCGAGAGCGCTGGGTTGCTCCATTACTTGTGTGTGTGGATGTGTTACAGTGGAGGAGCCAATAGCGAAAACACAAGCAACCCTAATACGATGCCGCTTCATATTAGAAGAACGTGCTGTCATCTTTCATCGCTATCGGCAAATCGTACATAATTATCGAGATAAATACTATATCATCTCTCACTACCGCCTGATTTTTGAGCTCGTTCCCATCGCTGCCGGTCGGATAGCAGGAATAATAATTCTGTCCAGACAAGAGCTATGCCTAGCCCCAAGAGCAACGGATACTCTTCATACTGGCTGTCAGCACAGTTTTATACCTGCGTTCTGTGTCGGAGTGGTAACTTTATCTTGCGGTACCTCCACTTCCAGTATGTCTTCACTTATAAGGTCTGCCACAGTCGGACTTCGTTGAAGCCGTTGATACAATTGGGTACAATACTCTTCGATCTGTTGCACCAGCTCACTGTTAAGAAAAGCAGTAGGAAAACAAGCGAATCCTTGCCTACTTTTTTTCATATTTTTGATCTTGTGGACAATCTTGCCGCCGGTTTTTGCTGTCTTCAGCACCTTTACCAGCTTTATGAATTTTAATGGCACGAATACAGGAATTAGAACGGCCAGAAAGATATACCGAACCAATGGGTTCTAACAAAGACCCTCCAGTCGCTATCTGATTTTCGGTATTTGATATAGATGTCAGCTGCTAGCACTGCAAAGATGGTCCAAGGCAGAAAATCGAAATAGGGTTTAGATTCATGGGGAAGGCGAATAATTGGCTCAAGTCCGAAAGACGTCATCTCAAAAGCCAATACGCCAATAAGAAAAATCACTAGCAAGCTTACTATGACAATATCTAGGATCTTTGCGAAAGTATACAGCGATGAGGTTGTTCCTGTCATAGAAGACACCTAAAACACAACGCAACTGTAGATGAATTTGCAGTTAAATATTTGTATCCAAAAGGTTCTACTCCTCATGCGGCGACTCTCCAGAACAACCTGCAACTGTTATGGGAACGTTGCACACGAGACATCCTAAATGACTACTAATAGCACCAAAAGCGAATCCACTAGAACTGGGATCCGCTCCTGGTTCACACTAGATAGATTAGCCGCGCTATAGAAAAAGGCAAACAATGGTCAAACCAATGTTGATTATGCAGCGGTAGGAGAAGGTTCATGGTTCCCAACTCTCTGCATTCAGGCATGGTATTCCTGGGCATATGAGAAGTGGAAATGCCGCCAAAGACGCTCTGTTTTTCCTGAAAGCCTGAACGGGAACATGAAGTTTCGGTATTGCTGTATGTCGCCAAAAGCTACAGGCAAATGACTACGAAGAGAATGAAATTCTAGATTGGCGACGAAACAAAAGAAGGCTCAAGCGATGAGGGACTCGAGAACCATCGATGTCACCACTAAAGAACGCGAGTTGTACACACAGTCGCAGACCACAACGATTATCCCGAAGGAATCAGAGGGATGCCAAATTTCTTAGTGGCAGTTTAAGGCAGATCATTCCCCCCAACCATCAAGATCTAATTCGTCATCGCCAGTTTGAAAGGGGAACTGTGGCATAAAATTAGAAACTTATGATATATTCATAAATAGGCCCGCGGATTTGCTAAATAATATGAAAAGACTGGATATTATCATACCACACGAGCGCCTAACGGAGATGAACGAGCTTCTCCACAAGCACAAAGTCGGCGGCATCACCTTCTACGACATCAAGGGCAGAGGCAGAGCCAAGAGAGAGCCTGTCTCAGTCGGAAGAGGTGTGATGCGCTACGTCCCAGAATTTGGCTTTCGTACTAAGATTGAGGTACTGGTACCAGACCAAATGGCCAAAGCCATCATTGACGACGTACTGAAAGTGATGAGCACAGGCTCCGCGTCTGATGGCAAGATCTTTGTCTACGACGTTGCCGAAGCTTACGACATTGGAAGCAAGGAAACGGGAGACGCAGCCCTCTAGATTGGACTGTGCTCGAGTCACCGGTTTTTCTTTGCGACCGCTGTCTGTGCTGAACCAGCAAGAACAATCACCGTCTTTACTGGATCAGGAGTTTTCTTCCTGCTGTTTTCTGCCACGCCGATAAAGGAACACGGGAAAACGGATTGCTATTGGTAAGAATATCCTGTGAAGAGTGGTAACCTGAAAGTGAGGACTCACGTCGGATCGACCCCGTGCACTGCAGAGCCTACAATCGCTTGCCAAGAACCATACTGCGATAGCAGTAAGGGAAGTCGAGCAAGGTGAAGATCTCCTCCAGGCATTAAGACATGCTCGTTAAGGAGAGGAAAGCCAATAATTCCTTGAAAGCCCGTGATTACAGAAACGAGCATATATTATGGTGGCCACTGATAATCCTGCCACGTACTTGCTGATGGAGTCGTCGAAGAAAAGTAGAAAGAGTTATAATGTTGCGTTCGGCATATTCGGTCATGAACGATAAAAGGACAATGCCAGTATGTTTCACTCCAGAACAACTAAAGACGATCGAGGAGTATGCCAAGAGGAAGGGTATGCTCAACGTTAGCCAGGCCATAGAAGGTCTGGCAAAATAAAGAATTCAAAATAAAGACTTTTTTTACAGAGCGCTTTCGCCGCGCTGCTTTGATCCGATGTCTATTGCTTCCTCGACATCAGAGATGAATATCTTTCCCTCTCCTGCCAGTCCGCTGCTGGTGCTCTCCAAGATCTTTTCGATCACCTTGTCGACCATCGAGTCCTTTGTAACAACCACTATTGTGGAGTTCACGTTGAACTCTGGCCTGTATGTTCCCGTGCCTCTTCCAGAATGGATTTCCGGACGCGGGATCTGACCTTGACCTTTAGAGTCATAATAGGTGAAACCCCCCAAGTCCAGCTCTTTAAGTGCCGCAAACGCTTTATCCAGTCTCGCAGAAGGAACGATCGCTTCGATTTTTTTCATAATGCAAACACAGTCAGCTAGGCATCACTTTTATTAAAGCATTTTGTGTTATCAAAAATATATGACGTGACCAGGGCTTTGATGTAAAATTTTTCTTTGAATAGAAAAGAAAGTGG
>DATLXY010000263.1:0-9896 GCA_035575335.1 Nitrososphaera sp.
AAATCTATCTTGTCTTCATTTATTGCAGGCCACCCCGCAGCAGTTAGAGGCTGTTTGTTTCCCATTCGTTCCCACACTTCTTCTGCAGTAAATGGCGCAAACGGTGCGAGCATCCTGACTCGAATGTCAAGAAATTCAGCAAGGTTGCCAGTAACGTTTTCTCGACCCTTGGCTGCTGCCCTCTTTAGATACCATTGCAGATCTTGCTCCATTGAATATAGTATATTGTGTATTGCCTCCCTTACTCTCAGCTTGTCCATTGATTCAGCGGTTATTGCAATAGCCCGTTGTAGCCTGCTTGCCAGCCATCTGTCTTCAATTTCGTTACCCGCAGGCTCTGGATTCTTGCACCTCTCAACCATTTCAAAGAAGCCGGACAGTTTGGATCGTATACCCCTTACAGTGTCAAATGAGAAATCGGCGTCCTGCAAGAGTTCTGCAGATACGAGCATTGCAAGTCGGATGTTGTCCGCACCGTATTCCTTAATTGCGGCACGCAGAGGAATTATGTTCCCCAGAGACTTGCTCATCTTTTTTCCTTCCATGAGTACAGAGCCGTTGACCACTATTTGCTTGGGCCAGTGCTCTCGGCCAAATATCGCAGCGTGGTCAAAGATGAAAAACGTAAGGTGGTTTGGAACTAGGTCTCTACCAGAATGCCTCGAGTCGACAGGGTAAAAGTAGTTGAATTCTTTTCTTATATCCTCAATCGTAGAAACAGGTACATTGCATTCCTTGGAAACCTGCTCGACACTTCCAATCCCAAGCAGAACATAGTCAAAGAAAGCGTCGGTTATTCCTTCATCACTTATTGCTTGACTGTTGACGTACTTTGCAATGATATAATACGCCATGTAAATGACGGAATCAGACAAACTTTCGATTATCCATTCCGGATCCCAAGGCAATTTTGTGCCAAGACCAGACTTTCTAGCACAGGCCCTCTCTTTTAACCAATCGATGACATAATCGAATTCCTGCCGTATGTCCTGTGGTACAATGTCCATCTGGTTTGCGCATTCATGAGCCAGTTGCTTCCACCCTTTATTGCCGTAGTCGAGGAACCACTGATCGTTGAGCAGTTTCACGACACATTCCTCTCCACATCTGCACCTGACGGGTTTGTTGACAAGCTCGTACATAGTGTCTGCAGCGCCCGAATGAATCAGCTCTTGCTTGACCTCGTTCTTTGCTGAGGCCACCGTCATGCCTGAGAACCTGCCGGTGTTGCCCATCATCTTGCCCTTGTAAAACTCGTGATAATAGAGAACACTTGTGGCCTTTTCGAGCTTCTTATCACTTTGGTCGGTCGCACCCACTTGGTTAATTGCTTGGACCGCAGGCACCCCAGAGAAGTCTTCAGATTCGATTATCACTATTGGACTTACATCGGCAGAAATGCCAAACTCCTGTTGTATCTTCTTGTTGTTTTTCAGGTCTTCGAGCGCCTGGTAGTCATATGGTGCATGAGCAGGAACCGACATTACAATGCCTGTACCACTGTCAGCTTCAACGAACCATGCAGGATAAACAGGCACATTGGAATTATTAATCGGATTCACAACGGTCTGCCCAATTATTTCCGTTCCTTTCACGACCCTCAAAACCTCTACTTTGTGATTGAGGAATTCAAGTTTCCTTGCTGCTTCTTTGCTGACTATCCATTTCTCATTGTCCACCCGTGCGAGTACATACTCGATGTTAGGGTTGACCCACATGTTTGTAACTCCAAAAATTGTTTCTGGTCTGAGGGTAGCAGCCGGGAGTATATTGTCGCCCGACCTGAACTTTATCAAAGTGTATTCATTGAAATCCGGCTCTACATCACCTATTGTATCGTGTTGGCTGACAGGGTTCTGGTCTCGAGGACACCAGCCGACAGGGTGGGATCCCTGCACTATCAAGCCTTTTTTCCGCAGAGTACGGAACTGCCAAGAGATGAACTTGGAATACATCTTATCTATTGTAGTAAATTCGCGTCGCCAGTCTATAGAGTAACCCATCTCTTTCATGCCCATCTTGATTTCGTTGTGGAAGTATCTCGCAATCTTGACTGGTTCGGCGAAGGTGGAGATCACATCGTCAGATAGTTTGTAGATATTGCGAAAAGTTTCCATTAGGTCTGCATCTCCAGCAGCCACTCTTCGAGACATGCCAAGGATCGGAGTCCCGGTATAGTGGAAGGCCATGGGGAACAACACGTTGTAACCCTTCATCCTCATGTAGCGAGCGTGAGCGTCCGCAAGTGTATAGGTTCTTCCGTGCCCTATGTGCTGAGGAGAATTTGGGTAAGGATAAGCGACTGTCACGAAATACTTTTTCCGGTCGTCAGGATTAGCCTGAAAGAGTCCCTGCTCTTCCCACTTCTTGATCCACTTGGATTCGATTGAATTCCAGTCTATGCGCTCACTCAAGATTACTTTACAGCCTCTTCAGCCAGTAGCAATGCTTCCTTCATCATGTCCTTTGACCTGCCACCACCTTGCCCAAAGCGGTCGTCTCCCCCACCAGAGCCTCCTAGTTTGACAGACATCTGCTTTGCTATCGTGCCGGCTTTAACCTTCTTGCGTGCAGATTCGCCAGCAAAGGCGATTACCCTAATGCCTTGTCCCCTTGACACCATGGCGACATAGACAAGGTCCTTGTCCAGTTCAATCGCTTTCTCTCCGACCGCAATATGGTAATCCTCATCCAGCTCTTCGTCATATGTGCCGTAAAAGTGGATCCCAGAGCCAAACTTCTTGGCCGATTCTGAGATGCTCTTTGCTATCGGGCCAGCCACAACACGCAGCATTGTGCGAGCCTTTTTCTTAGCAACTTCGGCTTCCTCCATGGCCTTGTTGAATGATTCGACGACTTTTTCCCTACTTGAACCCAGTGCCTGTGCAATGGATGCAAGCTGGTTATCAAGATGCTGCATATAGTTCACCGCGGCTTCGCCGGCCACAAATTCCAGCCTCACAATTCCGTCTTGGATTCTTTCAGACTTGACGATCTTGACGAGGCCAATCTCCCCGGTGCTTTTAACGTGTGTTCCCCCACAGGCTTCGATGTCCCAACCCTTGATGTTTACAATCCTTACGTTGCTGGAAGGCACGACGCCTCCTTGGTATATCCGGAATGTGAATTCCTGCTCGGCCTCTCCGCGGTCGTATGTCTTGATAATCACGGGACGGTTTTCTCTGATTACACGGTTGGCGGCATGCTCTATTTTTTGTACTTCTTCTCTACCGAGCGCGGAGTGGTGGGTAATGTCAAGCCTGCCGTAGCCCTCTTCCTTGAAAGCAGAGTTCTGCCATACCCACGAGCCAAGAGTGTTTCTAGACGCGGCGTTAAGGATATGGGTGGCTGTATGGTGTTTGGTGATAAGATCCCGCCTGCGAGCATTCAGTGAGGCGTGGACGTTCTGCCCTTCTGTAAGTTTGCCCTCTATCTTGTGTATTACAACGTCTCCCTGTTTTGTAACATCAACTACCTTGGCGCCAGCAATTTCGCCAGTATCTGGTTCCTGCCCACCACCTCTCGGATAGAAAGCAGTCTGGTCCAGAACGACATACTTACCATCCACCACTTTGAGCACCTTAGCATCAAACTCCCTCATTGTTTCGTCTTCGTAATAGAGCAGTCTTGTGTTGGGCAGCCCTTCAAGGCCGCGTATCGGCTTTGCAGTCTGATTTGTCGTCAGAGTAATATGCAGCTCGGCTAGCTTAGTGTAAAATGTTGATGGAACACTTTGTATCACGCCCTGCTCGACAAGGAAGTCAGGAGTTATGCCATCTGATTCGTAAAGCCTTATGAGATCGTCGACTGAGAGCTCTCCCTTCTTGCTACTCTTAAGTGAGGTTGCAACAAGATTCATACGCTCCCGCGAGCTGGCATATCTTCCTGACTCAAGCTGCAGAATCGTCTTAACATCTTGCCTGTGCTCTTCAAGCTCAGGATACATCTCCTTTAGATAATCGATGTGCATGTCGGCGACATCGTCCAACTTGATGCTCTTCCATCCCATTCTCTCCAGTATCGAGAGTGCCCTCCTTAGGATTACGCGGAGATTATAACCGCCTCCCACATTGGATGGAAGAGCACCATCAGAAATTGCAAAAACCAGCGTACGAACATGATCTGACACTGTATAAATCGCTTCATGCGGTGCGACCAAACTTGCAAGTTTTTCTTCGTCTATCTCCATCTCCTTCGCGATAAGCGATTTCAATTCCTTGATGCTTGCGGTGTTATCGAGTTTTGAAGAAATTGCTCCAAAATATCTTGACAATATGTCGCTGCAATTCTCTATGCCCGTCACTTCTCGCAGCCTGTTGACTACCGGCCCGAAGCAGCAATCATAGCTAGTGGGTGTGCCCATCGTTATCCACGAGAAGCGCTCAAGGCCGGCTCCCATGTCTATTATCTTGTTTGGCATGATGCGGTAATCATTCTCGTCTCCTTCAAACTCGGTAAAGACTGCGTTCCCAAGCTCTAGGCCGCGGACAAAGTATTCAAGAGAGTAGCCGAACGCGCCTGCGCCCATCCAGACATCCTCTACGAATGTTATATCCTGGGGCCTTATCCCAAGCCCCTCGGTCAGCAGGCCATAGTCCAGCTCGATGCACCTATCCTTCCAGTAGCCACCTGGTGCGTCTGCATTACAGGTCTGGCCGATCATGCAAAAGCCGGTGTAATGCCTGCCAGAGAGTCCCACCCTTTCAATATCGTTAAATCTAAGACACATCTGCGGCACGACAAGTGGATTTGCAGGTAGTTCAAAGACTACCTGGTTGCAGACCACCCTCTGAAAGTCAACAATAGATGCTATAGTAAAGTAGAGGTCATCGCGCCACCTGCATACAACAGGATAGCGTCTTATTATAGTGTGATCGTTTGCGCGAAAGAACTTGCTGACTTCCTTCCACGCGCTGACATAATCGAGCCGCTTGTCAGTAGGAGGATTTCCTATGAAACTGTAATTCTCATGATCGGGGCAGAACTCGCGCCCACCGTCAAGCGTCCAGAAGAATTTCTCGCACTTACTGCACTTACGACGAGCAAAGCCCATCTTGTCAAAGAGTGAGACCTTGTAGTATCTGTCAGGGTTAGATGAAAATAGTGCGGCCAGCTCCTTCTTTCCCAATTGCCACTATCTTGTCTTGATATACGGTATTAATGCTTTCGTCACTATCTCAAAAGAAAGAAGAGTTTGTCAGGAGTTGAGGGACTTTTCGATGAACTTTAGGTAAGTCTCTTTCGACGCTGCGCCTATGGTTCTTGCCACTTCCTTTCCGTCTTTGAAGAGGATTAGCGACGGAATTGACTGGACGCCATATCTCATGGCGATCTCTTGGTTTTCATCAACATTCAGCTTTGCCACCTTTACCTTGCCTGCGAGGATCTTGCCAATCTGTTCGATTGCGGGACCCACCATTCTGCACGGGCCGCACCATTCTGCCCAAAAGTCTACGAATACGGGTATATCGGATTTGAGCACCTCGGCAACCCAGGTCTTAGCCGTTACATGGGTAACGCTGTTGTCTATCTTGCTTTCCATGGGCTCGGATTGAACGAAATGGTATTTGAATCCTATTGACTAACTAGCCAAATCTGCCGCCTGTGCTAAATGTAACAAACTCAGCCACCAGCTTGATTACAAATGCGATGCCGCCCACCGTGAGCATGCCCAGAACTACCAGACGTAAGTGCTGTGAATAGTCTTCCTTGCTGGTCTTCTTGGCTAGCCTGAGGGTCTGGATCATCTCTGATATCTTGCGCTCCACGATCGACAATTCACGGTTGAAGAAGCGGCTACACTATATAAAACATCTGTCGTTCACCTCGAAACCGGAGCCTGCGTGGTGTATATGGGCTCCTTGTCAGTTCTCTGCATCTCAACGAAGGTCTCCGTGTTCTGTATTCCTTCTATCTTGCCGATGCGCTCAATTATGATATTGTGGAGCTCCTCTAGGGTGTGGGCACTTACGTTTACTATCATGTCGAACCTGCCGGTGACTTCTGATAAAGACCTGACCTCTGGAATCTTGATTAGTTCCGCGTGTATTGGCTCCTTGAGCTTCGGGTCGCGGTTAATTCCGACGGTAGCCTTGACATTAATGCCGAGCATGTTTTCATTTACGACAACCGTGAACCGCTTTATGAGGTTGCGTTTTACTAGGCGCTTTATCCTGCTGTAAAGAACTGAAGAATTAACATTGAGTTTTTTGCTCAGCCGAGGGACAGAAATGCTGGCATCCCTTGTAAGTTCGGTCAGTATCCGCATGTCAAGCTCGTCGAACTTCTGCATATCCGTCTAACGTAGCGGGTCTCTACGTTAATAAATGTAATTCTGGTGGATTCTATGGTCAAAAAACAATTCCTTAGCCTGCATAACAGAGAATCCTGAAAAACTTATGATGCTCAAAAGGACTTCGCATACAAAGATAATCATGGCATAACATTAAATAATTTGCAAGCACGCATCTCTTTGATGTTCGGCAGGGGAGGGATCAAGCCCGGCGAATATGTCTTTGTCGTACGAAAGGAAGGCAATTTCAACAATATCATCATAGGGCGCATTCAGTCAGTAAATGGCAGCAAGGTGCACATCATAGGCACTCAGGTCAAGCCGCAGGGCCTGATAGACAGGATCCAAGCTGGCAAGGCAGCTGGCAGGCCGACTGAGGCTCTGAACAACCCTGATCCGAATAACTGCATCTTTCTGCTGATTGACAGAATAGAGACAGAAAGATTCAACGGCGAAGTTGACCAGGCCACTTCGCGTGTGATATGGATAAACGAAAATAGGTACCTGGTACTGGATGGTTGGATAAAGGAGAACTTTCCCGATATTTTCGCTGCGGCTCTATCTGCGGAGAGCTCGGACGCTAGAGCGCAGGCTCGGCAGACGCTTATTGAAAAGATGAACTCGCTGTACGAGCGGGATCTCAAAGATCACGTCTATGCAGTGGCAAGAAGCGCTAGGATACTCTGATTATAGCAAGACATAAGTTTGAGCTAGACACAGTTAGCTATGTGTCATTCTTCGGGCCTCCAGGAGGCAGCTCTAACTACGACAAGAAAAAGTACGAGCACCTGACACTTGCGATAAGGCAAACTGTACTTGAGCGTGCACGTGGGCGCTGTCAGAAGTGCGGTGTGAAATTTACTCCAAGCACCCAGCCCCGGTTTGAGCACATCAACGGATCCCACAAGGACAACCGACCTGTTAACCTACGCGCCCTTTGCCCCGAGTGCTACAAGGCTGTGGAGGAGAAGGGGAAGAGCAAGAAGGGGATACTTGGTAGCGTCTTGAAACGCTTACCTGTTGACTTTGACAAATGACCCAGCAAGCAGAATAATCTATAAAGATCATGTCCCTAATTCATAGAAAAAATGGGCACAATTGTGATGCAACTCATATGCGACACTTGCGGCAAGGTGCTCCTTGAAAAGCCGGGTGTCAGCGAGGAACGGTTTCCAATTACCGACGAGGAAGCGCGAGCACTCGACAAGGAACACCGCGGTCATGAGTGCCATATTGAAGCGGTAGAAAAGTTAGAGTAATAATAGCTACTATCTAGAGCTTCAAACCGAATGAATCAGCCACCTCTGCAAACTGCTGGTATCTTCTGAGGTAGTCCCTCCCTCTTGAAGTAATGATATAGATTCGCTGTCCTTCATGAACCTGCTCGTCTATTAGGCCCGCTTCTAGCAACTTTGACGCTACGTTTGCTAGCCTACCGTATGAAAGGTTGGCCTTCCTCAAGAGCGAGGTCAGGTTGATCCCTGTTCTCCCCGATTCGTCAGCTATCCGCAGTACGTCTCCCACTATCTTGACGCTATTGCGGTATACGTCACCCATCTCATTATTAAGCAACCAGCCAGACTGTATTAAGTATTACGTAGGTAACGATATAGACGGTGTTTACAGAGGGTAGTAGATTCTACTGTCACCCTATTCTATAGACGACCCCTACTGTAACAGTCACCGTCTGCTCCCCCGGCATTATAGGTGTCCTTGTAGTGTCTGTAGCTGTTTCGGCCCCGATCGGGAATGAAAATGGCGTTACTGGTATACCGTAGAAGTCATACAGGGTGGCAGACTTGACCCCTATTACCTGCACATCGAGTGCCTCCGTTAAAGCCTCCGCCTTGTTCCGAGCATTGTCTAGGGCGTCTTGTATAATGTCTGCTCTGACCTCGTCGAGCCGTTCCTCCGACAGTGTGAACGACAGACTATCAATCCTGTTAGCCCCAGCGTTGATTGCGGCGTCTATCCAGCTGGGCACGCTTGACAGATCAAAACTTTCGACCATAATCGCATTTGTAACAGTATATCCTATCGGCTGTTGTGTGCCAAACTCAGTATAGTTGTAGTTTGGATGGATACTAAAGTAAGTGGTACTGGTCGCGTTTTCTGCAACTCCCGCATCTTGTAATGCTGTAAGGATTGCGTTCACAGCTCGGGAATTTGACTTCAAGGCACCGCCGGCGGTCTCCTCGATCGTCTCAACCGCAAAGACAACTCTGACCGTGTCCGCCTCGACCTTTTGTGTAGCTGTCCCAGTGACAAAGATGGTATTGTTGGTATCCTGTATTGAAGAAATAGCTGCAGAGTCCATAGAAGGTGGTGCTTGTGCGAAAGCTACGCCTTGCATCGAAAGAGCATCGACAACAACTACGGCCAGAAGTGTCAGGGGTATTATGATTAGAGGCTTGGTGGCATCCATAACGCAAAGCTGCAGACCGTGCTATTAGGTGATGCTGAATCATCAAATAGATGATTTGTCATTTTCCCTCCCCATCTTCACTTTTATTTAAGTGACGACAATTTAGGTAATGTGCCATTGAGCAGACCCGCCTATTGGTTCAAGGATTTCTTGGGCGTTGGCTACCGTTATCACGATGTATACATGAATGTCTTTCCGCTCTTTCAGGACAAGATGCCCGCGTTTAGACTGTGGAAAAAGACGATCGAGTGGTGGCCCGACGACCAGATAAGGCTCAGATTTGTAGAGCACAATGCCAGCTATTGGTTCATACTGTATGGCGGATCTGATTATAACAAAGATAACACAGGTTTTGTCAAGAAGATGCCGGTGTCGGAGTATTATGAGAGGTTCAAGGCAGGCTTTGAAAAAAAGGCAATCCTGCGATTCGGGATCTATAAGAAGAACAGAAAGAAAAATGACGCAAGCGATTACGATCTCGAAGTACTCAAGAAATCAAAGTCGGTATACGACGTTGCATTTTTGAAGTACGAAGATCTTGACCCGAACAGCGTAGAGTGGCAGTGCATACAAGAGAACGAGTCATGAGGAAATTCAGCTGCGTCCAAGGTTGTTCTGACTGCTGTATATACAGACAACACTACCCATCTCCAGAATATGGCAAGATAGGGGTGCTCTTGCTGCCCGAAGAAAAGGCAACTATTGAAAGACTTGCGAAAAAGCTGGGGATCAATGTAAAGATATTACCAAGACTTGCAATTGGAAGAGAGTTCCCTGAGAAGGTGATCGCATACCAGCTAATGGGCAAGAATCCAGACGGCGACCTCTGCCCATTCCTCGACGTCGAGGGCAATGAGAAATCCCCCCATGGTGGCTACAATTGCAAGATCTATTCAGAAAGACCTCTTGCATGCAGGGCGTATCCTGTTATTGACGTTTCCAAGTCTGCTAGGCTTGATGATCACTGTCAGTTCTGCAAGAAATTCTCCACGTCAAATGTGGCCAAAGATGGGATTCAGAAGGAGATCGAGGCGCTTGCAAAGATACAAGCCAGCGTAACCGTCCGCAATGGTGACGATGGTAACAACAACAGCAGTAGCGACAACAGCAGCAACGTCTGGCGCTATGCCACCGCTACGGGAGCACCTAACGGCAACGCGATAATGCTGCCAGAAGGCT
>DATLXY010000264.1:0-3402 GCA_035575335.1 Nitrososphaera sp.
ATCTCTTCTAGCGCAGCTTCAACTGCAGGGATCATTTTGTCAAGGTCCCCCTTTATGTAGCTGACTGACGATGCGGCGCTGTCCATTATCATGACAAACTCCTCCAAAAACCGTAATGATTCGATCTTGTCAGATATCTCGTGTAAGATCATTTCGCCGTTCTTTACTAGTTCGAGCACTCTTGTCAGCTCTTGACAGCTACCTCCTCCCCCCTGCTCGTGTCTGAGCATATAGTTTATCCGAGTCTCAAGCCTTGCACGCAGCATGCTCATAGCATAGGCATTGCGCTGGAGATTTGAAAGCGCAGCGATCGCTCTCTCCTTTAGGGAACCGCTCTTCTTGAACAATAGTACCAAGCCGCAAGTATGGAAAAATGGGGAAAAACAGGACGGTCAAAAGATGTTGGCAATTACCACCATGGTGGCTACCTTGCCTAGAAGGTCCCAGAAAGGACCAGGCTAGGCAAGTCTTGGGGGTATTTCTGGCAGGTCAGGGATACCGGGGAATTCTTCTTTCATCTTTTGTTCTACCGCAAGCGTCGCTTCTTCAATAAGACGCACCGCTTCTTCATTTGCAGTCTCGAAGTTGATAACGTAACCTCCCACTTGGCCCGCGTCGACCAGTATGCCACTAAGTAGCTCGGAAATTATTCCAAGCTCAATTTCCATCTCGGGAACGTGCTGGCTTAGCAGCGATCGCAAATTTTTCACTATTGACATGGCAGGGCTCAGTACAATAACCAGGTCGCCAAAGTCTGAGGCCGATGACAGTCTTGCGACCAGCTTTTCAAGCGCCACCTTTGATAGAGACACCAGCCTAGATATCTGCCTAGACTTTGTGAGTTCAGAGGAGAGGACAGTCGAAAGCTGAACGTTATTTTCCTTTATCGAATCTACCAGCTTGCGGAAGATATCTTCGTCTTTTGACTTGAGCGATGTGTGTATCTCATCAAGCCTTGCAATCTGGACTTGGATCCTTTTCTGGACCGCGTCTAGTCGAGGCTTCAGCGGCCCGCCCGGCCTCGGCAACGAAGCCCTCTTATCATCATTGTTGAGTATTGACTCGGACTTGACCCACCTTGAATTCATCATATGACGGTTCTGCATAAGCCACTTGAAATATTACTTGTCCTGTGCCGGAATATTTTGTAACTATGGTAACAGTGATAAGCGGTAACAGCTTGACATTTTTTCGAACTTGGGCGCAATCTATTTGACCAATCCTTTTACCTTCATTTTCTATCGTGGAAATTCGTGCTAACGAGTTCGTATAATAATATCAGCAGTGACCTTCCAGGCAGTCTGGAAGAATTAGGGCTTTCAAAGTACGAGGCAAGAGCTTACCTTACGATGATAGGCAAGGGGTCACTTACTGCAAGCGAGATAGCGTATTATGCCAATCTGCCTCGTACAAAGATATACCAGACCATAAAAAAGCTGGAGAAGAAAAGGCTAGCAGTCATCTCTAGACAAAAACCGCTTATCTGCAGCGCAATTCCTCCGGATGAGGCCTTTTCTGAGATCGTCAGTCTGCACGAGCGTAGAGTAAAGAATATGAAAAAAATTGTCGAGAGATTGCAAAAGATTAACGACGAGGGCCAGCGGCCCAAAGGATCCGAGGAACGCAGATACTTCCTACTGGATGCAAACTCGGCTCTTGAGAAGATAGCAAGCCTGTTAGCAGGTTCTCGATTGTCGATAACTGCCACGCTTGACCAATGGGGTGTGAGGTTAATAGCGCAATGCAGGCCGTCGCTTGTCAAGGCGGTCACATCAGGAGTCCGCGTACGCCTTATACTCGACTGGCAGTGCATAGGCAGCGAGAGCATCTTTCAGCTGCCTGAAGGGATCGAACTCAGGACAGGACATGCGTCTTCCAACATCATAATAGTTGATTCATCCCACATGATTTCTGTTGACAGCAGCAATGGCAGGGCCGCGCTCTTTTCCTCTACAGATTCGTTCGGAGCTCTTCAGTTAAAGATCTTCGAAGAAACATGGAGTAGAGCAAGCGAGATAAAGCATTTGCTCGATACTGAGCCAAGAATCGCTGCAAGAGCAGCCGAGCTTGCCAGGATAGTGGAAAACGGTCTACCTCTACGTATGCTCGAATATGCCGTGAGCACAGGCGCAGACATGCCTGCAGAGCTCGTGCAGGACATCGATGAAAAATACGGGATAAAGCTATCAGATATGAGCGCGTCAGAGGTCATGGACCTTGTCGACTCGGCTCTAAAGATAAGCTGCCTTGGAGGGTTAAAGCATGATAGGGGCAACAACATCCTGAGCCTACAGTCAAAGGTAGACAGCAAACATGTGCTCCCTTGGGCACTTGTGCTCGGTTCGTATTTCAAACGTACAGGTAACGAGCCACGCCTCATACAGCAGGACAAGAGCCCGCAGCTGGTTCACCTGAGGCTTGCAAGGCCGGTTTGACATAAATACCGAGTTTGCATATATGGCAAATAGTGCGCGCAATTACGGTAATTATTATTGTTATAGCCGCCGTCGCTGCTGTTATTGTTCCTACTCTGATGCTTTCTGCTCCTGTTACCATCGCAACCGGACCTACAAATGATCAGCCAGAAGTCGTTTTGGACGGCTCTAACCTCAGCTATAGCGGATACAGTCAGGTCAACGTCACGATAAACAATTTCACGCTTGTTGCCGACATCGCAGACACTGAGGAAAAGAGGAGAATGGGATTGTCTGTTAAGGACACCCTCCGTGAGGACGAGGGCATGCTCTTTGTATTCAAAACCCCATCCAAGCACTCTTTCTGGATGAAGAACATGAAATTCCCCATAGATATTATATGGATAAGCGAATATCACGAGGTAGTTCATGTGGAGCACGTCCTGGAACCGTGCGAGCAGGGGTCGTTCTGCCCAAGCTACAGGCCAGACAAGAATGCACTTTACGTTCTTGAAACTGTGGCCGGCTTTGCACAAAAGTATAACGTAACTGAAAACACCTATGTTGACTTCCAGCTCGACATAGAACAACAGAGCTCCAATGAATGAACAATTTTTCTAGCCGATCCATAGATTTTTTGTTGCCATGAACCTCCCCTGTGAAGAGCTTACAATTCTTGCTTCTCATACCATATTGCTTCCCAGATGCACAAGACCCTTCCACACCACTTCAGCAGACTCGGTGAACTACCAACCTCTAAACAGTAGATCAAAAAAGCTAAGATGATGCCCCAGCAACTTGAGGTTGTGGACACAACCAAATCAAGCCGCTGGAACGTACCCCGGCGAATTGGTACATCGCAATATTACATAACTGTTAATGACACAATCTCACAAGTAATGAGCTTCCATGCCAGGAACAGCATGCCGTCATTGGTACAGTTATACTCGCATCCCTCACCAACCAACAGCTGTGTCGAAGGCTCGGT
>DATLXY010000265.1:0-3607 GCA_035575335.1 Nitrososphaera sp.
GATCTTTTGCGTTATCTTTGACCCAATGAAAAAGCCCTTACTGGCCCGCTTGTCAGAGCCCAGCACGACTCCTTCTCGGGTCTTTATGCCCACTATTGTTGTCATGCTGATATAGTATAGGAGTGCCGGTAGTAAATTGACCGGCAACTGTTGAAAACAGTCACGGCCAGCTACTCTGTTACCTTACTGCGCTTCGAATGGTTCAAGATCGTCGACTCGTCACCGACGCGTCAGAAAGGCGTTGTGCAGGAAAAAGCGGTCAATTATTGTGGCTTAAAGCCAGCGACCTGTCTGTAAATACCTCGATCTTGCTCTGTACTGCCTTTGTTATCTGCTCGTATATTGCGTATGATCCGACCATCGCCTCAACCTTCTCCCTCTCGGTCGACGCGTTGGTCTCGATTACGATGTAATTAGAAATCATGCGCAGGTTGATCTGGAACGATCCGTCCTCGCTGAACCATTGAAGAGTGTAACCCGCCTCGCTCTCGATCATGCCAAGCCACCGGAGGTTCTTGAACCACCTGCCCATTAGCTGGCTCACGATTTCAGACGCCCTGACATTTAGCGGGATGTACGTCTGCAACAACTGCGTGTATTCCCTCTCCTTTGGTCTGCGGAAATCGATCTTTGAAATTGCAGACTCGCTGCCTCTGGCCAGGCGGTAACCTGCTTGCGACTTTTCCACCAGCCCCATTTCTTCGAGCCTGCGGAGGGCCCTTGACAAACTCTGCTGGTGTAGTCCCAGTTTGCGCATCAGCCCCTTGAAGGAGTAGTTCGATCCAGATTCCTCATTCAGAGCCAACAAGATCTTGGTATCATTGTTGTGCAGATCGGTTACAACCAACAAAGGCTCTTTTTCCTGCACCAGCACCTGGCCCGATCTGCCAGTGATGACTTCTTCACTCACAGAAGAAGCCTGCGGCGCGCTGCCATTGCCGTCCTCTTCCTCGAGAAGAATCCTGTTATGCTCTGGATCACTTTCCACTTGCATCTACTATAATACACCCCTCTAGATATAAGTCATAAAGTAACCATTCCGTGAGTAGGTAAGCAAAATGCTACTAGTACACCTCTATCGAATCTGCCCTAAAGCCCATCTTTATTAGAAGATCCTTTGTGGCTTCACGATGATCCCCCTGAAGTATTATCTGGCCCTCTTTGAAGGTGCCCCCCGTACCTATGCGCGTCTTGAGCTGCCGGGTCACGTCCTTTACGTTCTTGTCATCCTTCAGGCCAGAAATGACTGTCACAGGTTTGCGGAATTTTCTAACATCCTTTGTGATAACTATGGTCGTCTCACTCTTCTCGATTTCTCTAATCAAGTCATCCATCGAATCAAAGTCAGACACTAGATTACCATCGCATACTCCGCTTTTGTGAGTTGTTGTTAGGGCGAAAAAATAGGAGGTCATGGGCGCTCGTATACCTGGACAGGAATCTGGAGCTGGCGCCCGTAACGATTGACAGTAAGGAACAGAGTGTCGTCCACGTGTTTTTTCCGCACGTGCGATGCTATCTGCGAGGGATCCTCCACCCTGTTGCCGTCGATCTCCTCTATGATGTCACCCTTTCGCAGACCGGCGTCTTCGGCAGGGCTGTACGGCTCCACCCTGGCAACGATCGCCCCCTCGGTAGTGGGGAGCCCGTAGTAGCGGGCCAGCCGCGGAGTAACCTTCATCGACGCGATTCCTATCCACGGCCTGGCAACCTTGCCCTTCTCGATCAGTTCCTGGAGGATCGACTTGGCGGTGTTCGCTGGAACCGCAAAGCCAATTCCCTGCGCGTACGGCATATTAGCAGTGTTGATTGCGACCACTTGACCCTTTGTGTTGGCAAGAGGTCCGCCAGAGTTGCCGGGGTTGATTGCGGCGTCCGTCTGGATCAGCTCGATCACCCCTCCACTCCTCGTCTGTATGGTCCGGTTCAGTGAACTCACAATGCCTGCTGTCACGGTCGGTCCTCCAGACAAGCCAAACGGGTTTCCGATCGCCAGCACTATCTGGCCGACCTTCAGGTCGTCAGAATTCCCAAGTTCCGCAGCTGGAAGTGGTTCTTCGGCCTCTACTTTTATAACGGCTAGATCCGTGGCCTCGTCGACTCCGATGACCTTGCCCCTCATCACCTTGCCGTCCGCGAGGGTTACCTTGAGTCTCTCGGCGTCATCGATCACGTGGTTGTTCGTAAGTATGTAGCCCTTCTCATCGATCACCACTCCGGAGCCGACGCCCTGTATAGGGAACACCCTGAATAGATGGTCTTGAAGCATCCTAACGCTGGCGATGTTGACCACGCTCTTGCCCACCTTGTCCACTGCACATACAAGAACGTTTTCGGGAACAGATATCATGCCACTGTATTGGAAGTCAGGGTGTAAATTGACCGGCCATGGCAAAACCCGGTCACAGCCATTGCTTGACGACATTCATCCTTTTTATGATAAAAGGTTTACATAACGATTTAACGCATCAGATCCAGACTGTTGCATATGGCGATACGCTGGCGTTGCCTAAAATGTAAGATCGAACTGAGCGGAGAGGGCGCATCTAGGCATTACCTTGCATATCCAAAGCACAAGTTAGTCAAGCTGCCGCCCCCGAAGCCGGCCGCTACAACGACTACAATAGACAGCAAGGAAATGACTGCCTGACTCGGGCGTCTAGATGGAACTGACATGTGCTCTCCGCCTTAACCGACCGGAGGTTATATACTTCTCCCTCCCGCTTCTCATCTCTCATCTTCCATCACCCATCTCCCGTCTTCCAAACCTGACGTCATTAAAGAGGGGTTTTGCGGAAGAGCCGTCATTCCGTGTTTGAGGTTCCGGCGTTGCTCTCAGGCGGTGTGTCTGGCCCTTTGCATGCACCTAGTGCATGGCGTTGCTGTTGTAGCCGTCGTTGTTGATGCAATAGCAGCCCGGTCCTCTTTTTTATTTGAAGGTATGCGATGTCTTGGCCCTGTTGTGCTCAGGTATGTGTCATTGCTGGGCCCGAATTGAAGCAAAAACGGGTAAAGAATCAGGTGATCGTTGCGGCGTCAAATAAGCGCGGCTACGGATCCACCGGACGGCCCGCAATAAAAGTGCTTTTTAGTGAACTTCATAATAAGAAATCGGGATTGAAAAAACAAAGGTATGTCAGCTCACGCTGACTGTTCCAACCATGTTCGGATGGACCGCGCAGTAGTATGGGTACTCACCGGCTTCTTCAAACGTATGCTCGAATATTTGGCCGGGAGCCAACAATGGGTTGAGGTTCGGCGAAGAATCGAACTTGCCATCCGGCACAGCATTAGCGCCCGAGGTTACTGTGTGTGGAGTTGTGTCGTCATTAGTCCACCTCACGGTGTCGCCCACGCTGGCCTGAACCGGGTTAGGATCGTATGCATCGTCGGTCTTGCTTGTTGAACCCGGTGTTATCGAGACTTCGATTATATTTCCTCCGCCTCCGCCACTTGCGCCTGCAGTCGACGCAGGAGGAGTAGTAGTCGCCGTAGTCTGGTTGTCAGTTGGTCCTGCTGTCTGGTTCCCCGTCGCGTTCTCTGCCAGTGGTGACGTCGTTGTCGTGGTCGCCGTCTGGTTGCCGGTCACGTTGCCTCCTGCTGCTGG
>DATLXY010000266.1:0-7868 GCA_035575335.1 Nitrososphaera sp.
TCGCAATCCAACAGATGTCTGCACGAATCAGTCGGATTCAGGAAATGGAACGGGCAGATCCGACTCGGTCATCGCGATTGAGTAGCTTATCGACGCAGAGCCCGCCCTGACGTGACGGGATAGGAGCAGCGAACCATTCATACCGATCGGGTCTTGTTTGTAGGTTTATTCCAGAACTCTCAGTTCTATGCATTTCTTCAGTTGCACGAGATACGTCGTTGGGCATTTTTGACGGCGTCGCTTGGCTAGAAGCGGGCGTAAGAGATACAGTCGCAAAATAAGTAGCAACTGGCATAAGGTTCTAAAATTACACTGTATTCTCAAGGCTCGTCAAAAGTGTGGGCCACGACATTCTGTCCTGTCTCTTGCCTTGGATTATTGCCATCAAAGATCAAATTGATCGACTAGAACTCTGCACCTTCTGTGACGTTGTCTTCAAATTCGAAGGTTGCCGCCGCAATTCATTCTTTGTTATTGGAAATAATGTTCGCAGCAAGCGGATCTGCTAGTACTCCTTCCGTAACTGTTGCAAGCGGATCCTCTGGTAGCGCTTCGTCATAGACGACGCCCTTGATGTATATGACTTGCTTTTCATCTTCATTTCCTAAAAGGTCAAGAGCAAAGGGATGGGTGATATCTCTTAGATCGACACCTCTCAGATCGACTTCATACTTTTTCCAGTGGTCGTCAAGGATCACTTCTTGTGTCGCAAGTGCAAAACGCTCGGTAGTAAAGATCCCTTCAGGTTCCACTCTGTCTAACGATCTGCCAGGCCTTTCCTGAGTTCTGTCTTGGATCTTGTCTAGACTCTTACCAGCTAGCTTGAACCTGACTCTCTCATCACCTTCCTCGCCCATTACCCAGAATTGCGCCTTTCTGGCATTTGAGAGGTCAAGTCCGGTCAGGTCTTCGTAGGCAAATCCTGCAACTCCTCTTGGTCCAGGAATGTATTCTACACGGGTGCAGAACTCACAGTGGTTCTCGGGGTCGACGAAATTTTCCTCAACTTTGAAAAAGCGAGATCCAGCAGTTAATGCATCCCCTGCTAGACGCTTTTCGGCAAAGCGATCTCTAATCATAATTGGAAGTCTCTGGGCTTCTGCCTGCTGTCCTTGTACGTCATTGCTGACTTGATTTTGCTTTGGAATAATGGGGTCAATGACGGAAAAAGGAGCTGCCAGTACGAAGGAACCTGCCAAAACAGCAGCAAGGGAAATGGAAGGGATGACTGGAGGGATCCTCAAAGCGATATATAGTTCCAAACTTTGTATTTATTGGTTAGTGAAAAATGGAAAGCATTCGCACATAATATCAATTTGAATAGATCACGTTTGGTTCGAACTCCAGAACAAAAGTTTCGGTATCTCTTTTATACGAAATACGCACGTTATTCTCGTGACAGTAACTCGGCGTGAGTTCCTGAAGTTGATGGGGGCCAGCGTAAGTGCTCTGGTTCTCGGAAGCATCGCCGGTTTCAGTTTTCTCAACAACAAAAAGGCAACAGTTATCAAAGACATCGAGGCTCAGAGCGCCGGTTCGTGGGTTTCCGGCAACGACACATCTACAGTCGCAATACATGCTGCGGTGGTTCCAAGCGGCAAGATATTTTACTTTGCAGGATCAGGATACCATGCTTCGCATATTACAGGACCTTTCGAAGCAAGATTACTCGATCCCACCTCAGGATCAGAGTCGGATGTTCCGATGCCCGAGGACCTTTTCTGCGCTGGTCATTCGGGTCTGCCAAATGGCAACATCTTGATAGCTGGCGGTACGCTAAGATACGACATTTCTCCTGATAACTGCAACGGCAAGTGGCACGGGCTTGCTGCGGCATATGAATTTGATTGGTCCTCGGAAACCCTTATCAAAGTTCCTTCTATGAGGCACGGCCGGTGGTACCCCACTTGCGTAACAATGCCCGACGGCAATGTGATGGTTACCGCAGGCTATGACGAGTACGGCGACCACAACAGGCTGGTTGAAATTTACGATTCTTCAGCAAGAACTTGGACGATTCGTCAGGTTACAAGCGGAGGTAGCTCTTACACAGTTGGTAGTTCGGCTGCGGGCACATGCGGGGGTGCAGGGCAGCAGACATACGCCGGTGCCACGCCAAACCTTTTTCTTTATCCTCGCATGCACCTGATGCCTTCTGGAAATATTGTTGTTGCGGGGATGCTAGATGACATTCGCCTTTGGAACCGCTCTACCGGTGCAATCTCTACACTTGGACTCAGCTCACCGTTCTACAGACACTATGGAACTAGTGTACTTCTTCCACTGGCAAATACGTCTTCCGAAAATGGCAAGATCTTGATCGTCGGCGGCTCCCCGGGGGCTGCCGAGCCTGCTACTACCCAATGCCAAATTCTGGATTTCAACTCCGGCAATCCTTCGATAAGAAATGTTGGTTCGTTGCAATATGGGCGGAAGTATCTTGCTCCTGTAATTTTGCCAGATGGCAAAGTTGTTGTTTTTGGGGGCGCGGCCCAGGGAAACACCAACCCCCGCTTTGTCCCTGAGATGTTTGATCCAGTCACCGAAAGCTGGATTAGTCTGCCGCCAGCCAATGTGCCGCGCGTCTACCATCAGGTATCTTTGCTCTTGCCGGACGGTAGTGTGTGGACTGCGGGAAGTACACCTGCCAGAAATGTATCGGAGCTGAGAACCGAGTTCTTTAGGCCAAGCTACTTTGGTGTAACTAGGCCTACTATATCAGGACCCCCAGATGTCGGCGACTATGGCAGTTCTATTACGATACCAACTCCAAACGCTTCAAGTATAACACGCGCCAGTCTAGTAAGACTGCCTAACACTACACACCACTACGATGCCAACATGAGGTGCGTAATGCTCAATGTTCAAAGCAGGACTTCGAACAGCGTTACGGTGGAAGCACCGATCAACGCTAACCTTGCACCGCCTGGATACTACTATATACATATTTTGAATGGCGCTGACATACCTTCTACTTCACGCATTATCCGGATACCCGGGTCTCGTACAGGAGGCGGCGGAGGTGGCGGAAGCAGTGGTGAGATCTTCTACAATGTGCCCTACCCTGGAAACGCGGTGGGCGCACTCTCTGCTGTGGGCAACACACGGTACGGTGAAGAGGCCACGAACTCATCGTCCGTCCTAGTGGGCAAGTCGCTGACAAGCTGGCGTCTGCACATGAGGAGGGTTGGGATCTCCTTGGGTTTGGTAAGGGCAGTTGTTAGAAGGAGCTCTGATGATGCGGTTGTTGCGACCTTTAACGAGAGCTTTGACGCTTCGACGCTCCCTACCTCATTTGCAGAACGAACATTTACACTGGCTACTCCCTACGTGATACAGGCTGGAGACCGTATTCTGATAGAGTTCAACGGATCTGGCAGAGTCGAGCTTTCGGTGTGGACGACTGATCAAATAGATGGTCCCAACACGCGCAGAGTGCGATTTGACGGGACATTTTATGGAACTGCGAGCAGCCATGACGTAGTGGGAATAATGAGCAGTGTAGGCAGCACGGGTGGCGGTAATGGCAGCACCGGAACCGTGTTCTACTACGTACAGAGTCCTGGAGGCGCCAACGGTTCACTTTATGCCGGTGCAAACACTAGATATGGAGAAGAAGTCAGAGCTGCGTCCGTTCTGATTGGAAAGACTCTTAGAACGTGGACTGTTCGTCTTAGGAGAACAAGCTCGGCCTCAGGTATGGTAAGGGCAGTTGTGAGGAATTCTGAAGACGCGATTGTTGCGACCTTTAACGGAAGCTTTGATGCATCCACACTATCAACTTCATACACCGACAGGACATTCACGCTAACTGCCCCGCACACGATTCAGGCGGGTGACAAGATCCTCGTTGAATACAGCGGCCCTGCTGGAATAGAGGTGGAAGCCACTACTGCAGATGCAATTGATGGTAGTAACACGCGCAGAACCCGCTATGACGGAGTTGCGTACATCGGTGCCAATACTGTCGACATTGTGGGGAAAATGTCAGACTAGTAATTATTCTGCCAGCCTTCAAACACGTTGAGGGCTGATTTGCCTTTTTCAGTTATCGTAAAAGAAATCCTAGGTATTTGGCGCTCGTCTCGGGTTATGCGCTCGACTATCATGCCACAGTGAACCAGCTTGTTTATCACCGTGGAGGCGTCCCTGTAATTACCGTATCTCTTCCTAGCTAGCTTGTTGAGAGTTACACCGGCGGGATCGTCAGCCATCCGCAGCACATAAAGCACACTGTCAATCGTTATCCGTTTTCCCCGGGAAGATGATAAAGACCGCTTGTGGATCTTGCCCGCTGACGCGGTAGAATCAAGCGTCATTATTATGACGCCCGCCTAATTTTCGTAATAAGTATTATGCTAGAGAGTTCTATAGAATAGATACATTTTCCAGCGCTTGGGATGATATCTTATTTACCCAATCGTTCTCTAGAATACATAATAACGAGAAATCGGATGTTTAGGCTGAATGGATAAGATGCGTGTGACGGTTTTTTCCGCAATCGCTATTGCGATTGTGGTGGGTGCTTCCATCTCGCTGAGTTATGTTGGTCTTAACAATGGGACGTTTCCTCCGACCCCTTCGAATAGCACCGACATAGCAGCTGTCCAGGGCGGCAATAACAATACTATTGGCAGCTCCGCTGAAACTAATAGCAGTAATACTATCACTAATAGTAATTTAACGGGTGGTAATAGCAGTATGGAAGATATGTTCACAGTTCTACCTGACGACGATCCGCCGGTGATATCAGACACAGGACTAAAGGTCGAAAAAGTGGCCGAAGGGTTAGACCTTCCTACTAGCATGGCATTTATCGACCGCGATGACATTTTGATCCTTGAAAAGGAAAGTGGTATGGTACGTCTTCTATCAGGAGGTGAACTTCAGGATGAGCCAGTGCTGGAGCTTGTTGTTGAGAGCAACAGCGAGCGAGGGCTGCTTGGTATAGCCGTGCAAGATAATGCGAACGGGACGAAGACCGTTTTCCTTTACTGTACCCAAGTTTCTGGTGACGAAGTGAGAAACAGGGTCTATAAGTACAACATGGATCATTCTGGTAACCTCAGTGGGGAAGCACTGGTACTTGATCTGCCTGGAGAACCCGGGCCCAACCATGATGGAGGCAAATTGAAGATTGGACCTGATGGCATGCTATATGTGGTTATTGGCGACCTTAACAGAGACGGAGTTCTCCAGAACTATGAAGACGGCGGTGCGCCAGACGACACTTCTGTCATTCTGAGAGTAGACTCGGAGGGCAACGCCCCTACTGATAGCCCGATGCCCGGAAACTTGGCGAAATATTATGCGTACGGAATCCGAAATAGCTTTGGGCTTGACTTCGACCCTCTAACTGGCGTGTTATGGGACACGGAAAATGGACCGACTGGTTATGATGAGATAAACGTGGTTAAGCCGGGTCTTAACAGTGGATGGGAACAGGTAATGGGACCAATTGGGAGGAGCGGAAACACCCTTGATGACCTTGTGCAACTTGAAGGATCGCACTACGCCGATCCAGTATTTAGCTGGGCAGAAGCACAGGGCATTACTGATATCGAATTCTTGAATTCTACAAGGCTCGGAGGACAATACGCGTACAACATCTTCGTGGGTGACTTTAACAACGGCAACCTCTACTTCTTTACTGTTAACAAAACGAGGGATGGTCTAGAGCTTAGTGGGAACGGGCTTCAAGACTTGGTGGCAGATGACAGCACTGAAGCAGAGGCAGTCACATTTGGTACAGGCTTTGGCGCGATAAGCGACATTGAAACCGGCCCAGACGGTTACCTATACATACTTGCATACAGCGGTGAATTGTATCGCATAGTGCCTGCTGCCCACTAAGTCTCTCCTTACGATCCTTTTATCTTCCTCAATGCTAGCGCGGCCGCCGTTAGTGTTATTGCCAAGGCCGAGGCTGCAATGAAGGTCGCCACCGGAAACTCAGGTGCCACAGCTGCAGCTCTTGTTGTTCCAAGAATAGATAATCTTAGCTCACTGTCAGCAAGGGCTGACGCAATATCGATCCTTATTGACGTGAAATTGGCGTCCGAGCTGTTGATGGCGAAGTCTGTGCTACGGCCGCCTTGACTTCCTAACGTAACTGTTGTGATGTCCTCAATGAGCGCTGTTGGGATTCTTGCTGTCAACGTGGCATCTGGTGTAATGGTTCCGTTGACCCCCGCGTTTATGGTCACCTCTCCTTTTGATTCATCCACATTTACTTCTGCAACGTCGAGCGCTGCAGGCGCCTCGATATAGATAGGGAAGAGCATCTGTTCCATCTCGTCGATCGAATCAAGCGTGTATATCTGGTATCCTCCGTAGTAGATCTTGCCATCAGGCGATTGTGCTATGCCAACTGTAGGAACAAATGGGAAGTGAGCGAGATCGATCTTTATCTCCTCCACTACTCTCTTGTTGTCTTCGCTCAGCTTCAATGCATAAATGTCGCCTGTAAAGGTGCCGAAGAGAAACATACCCTTCAGTTCCGGCACCGCGTCGCCAGTGTAATAGATCATGTTGGTCGGCGCTATGGTGTCCCAGTAGCTGCGGACGGGCTTGATCGACGTGTTGTCTGCGCGTTCGGGAGGAAGGTTCGGAGGCTGCAATGTTGGAAATCCATAGTTTCCACCTTTCTCGATGATGTTTATCTCGTCGTATCTGAAGTCGCCGTTTTCCGTTATAAGTCCAGTTCCTGAGCTGTTATCAAATGCGATGCCATACATGTTCCGGTGCCCGATTGTATATACTGGCAAGTTTGGATACGGGTTATCTTCCGGGATTGTACCATCCTTGTTTATTCGCAGTACCTTTCCTAGCGCTATGGATGGGTCCTGAGCAAAGATGTGTTCTGTTGCATCCCCGACGGTGATGTACAATTTGCCGTCTGGCCCAAAGGCCATTGCTCCACCAGAATGGAAGCCCCGAGATGCAGGGATATTATCCATGATCACCTTCATGCCGGTACCGGTGTTGTTAACGTCAGTGAATCTGACAACTCTGTTCACCACCTTACTTCCGTCACCATTCTCATTATTGACCAGTGCGCTATAGTATACATAGACATAGTGATTGTGCTCGAAGTCTGGGTCAATTGCAATGCCGAGCAAGCCCTGCTCCCAGCTTACATAGACGTCTTGTACTTGGGCAAACGGCTCTTCAAGGACTTTGTGGTCTGGGGTCATTATCCTGATAGCGCCTGAATTCTTTTCAGTGAAGAAGAGTCTACCGTCTGGGGCAAACGCCATGCCTCCGAGCATTGTGGTGCTGGTACCTCCATTCCTTCCAAGCGCGTCTTCTGTGTTACCATCGAACTTCAAATGGAGAACCAAGTCGGAAGAGACTTCCTCCATCCTGCCGAGCTGTGCAACTTCTTCTGCAGTCAGGGTTCTGTTATACATGCGCAAATCATCTAGTACGCCAGACCATCTGTTGCATGACGAGCAATACGCAGCGGAACCCACACGTAGCGGCACTCCGGGATCTGCCATATAGGTACCCCTAAACTCCGTTTCACCAACAAGAGCTCCATTCTCGTAGATCCTTAGCATCCTGCCGTCAAAGGTTCCGGTGACGTGGATCATGGTATCACTAGAAAGCATGATGTCAGCGGGAGAAAAAAGCGTCCCATTTGAATTGAAAACGCCAAAGCGCAGAGTTGATGTAGGCACGCCGCCCGGCCCGCTAGTACTAAAGGTGTCAAACTGCCAGCCGGCAGTTTGGGCTCTGTTGCTGTGGGAAACGACATGGCCGTACGGTTCGATTACAGTAGGCTTGAGCCAGAACGAAATAGAAAAATGCGTTGGATTGAGCTCTGGGGTGTTCATCACCTCTATCGACTCTCTGTATTGTGCACG
>DATLXY010000267.1:0-5727 GCA_035575335.1 Nitrososphaera sp.
TACACGCGTATATATGCTGAGGGAGCATAGGGTGCCAAAAATGACACCCATTGTCAACTGGGATAAGGTTTAAGAGTAGTCCTCGACGGTTTTTTCTTACAAAATTGGAAGAGACCGTCGCTATTGCCACTGCTACTGCACGTGCAAAGTGGCAGACGCTGGAGCACAATGGAGTCGCTTTTCCGCCTGAGTACCAGCCAAGAGGGATCGTGGTAACGATCAGAGGTGAAAAACTGGCACTCAATCGCGATCAGGAAGAGCTCGTGTACGCGTGGGCGAAGAAAAAGGATACACACTATGTGCAGGATCCTGTCTTCCAAGAGAATTTCATGATCGACCTTAGGAAGCTCTTGCCTGAAAAATTTAAGGACGTCACGATCAACGACATTGATTTCTCTATGGCTTACCGGTTGGTAGACGAAGAAAAGCGGATGAAGGAACAAGAGAAGGAAAGGTACAAGACCTTGCCAAAGGAGGAGAGAAAGAAAATCTCCCTTGCCAAGAAAGCCGAGCGTGAAAGGCTGAAGTCTATATACGGCAAAGCCATCGTCGACGGAGTCGAAGTAGATATTGCAAACTGGCTTGTCGAGCCGCCAGGTTTGTTTATGGGTCGAGGTCAGCATCCGATGCGAGGCCGGTGGAAGCCTCGCGTGAAGCCGGAGGATGTGACGCTCAACCTAGGTGAAAACGCGCCAGTTCCGGAGGGAAACTGGAAGGAAATAGTGCATGATCACTCTTCAACATGGCTTGCCACTTGGATAGAAACCCTAACAGGGAAACGCAAGTATGTGTGGCTACACGATTCGTCCGTCCTCAGACAGGAAAGCGATAAAGCAAAGTATGACAAGGCAAAGAAACTGGCTGAGCAGGAGACACGGGTGCGCCGCGAAATCATCAGGAGGATGATGAAGGACGGTGACAAGACTGCCACTGTTGCTTATTTGATTCTGAAGTTGGCCATGAGGGTAGGCGACGAAAAGGATCCAGATGAAGCTGATACTGTGGGCGCAAGCACACTCAGGGCAGAGCACATAAAGTTCCCACAAGCCGGGACGAAAAAGATGATCGAATTCAACTTCTTGGGCAAGGACAGCGTGCCTTGGCAAAAGACACTTGAAGTCAATTCTGAGGACACGAAAGCATTGTACCGGAACCTCAAGAAGTTTATGGAAGGCAAGAAACCTGGAGATCCTATTTTCGACGGTATCAACTCACGCAAAGTAAACGCGTTCTTGCAAGAGATAATGCCAGGACTCACTGCCAAGGTGTTCAGAACGTGCATCGCTACAAGGGTAGTGCAGCAGGAGCTGATCAAGGCCAAAGTCGACAAGAATTCATCGGAAGCGCAGAAGATCTACTACGCAAAGAAGGCAAATCTTGAAGCGGCTATAAAGTGCAACCACAAGAAAGGTGTTGACCACAAGAATCCAGCTGCAAAGAAGGCCCTCGAAAAATTTGAACAGTCGGTAGCCAAGAAGAAGGCGACGATAGAACAGCTGAAGGCAGACATTGAAGCCAAGAAGTGGAAGACCGAGATCCAGGAGAAGCGCCTAAAGGAGAGGCTCGAAAAACTAGAGGTTCAGCTGAAACTCCAGCAAGAGACCAAGGATTACAACCTCGGCACCTCGCTTCGAAATTATATCGACCCACGTCTCATGAAAGCATGGCTCAACTATGTTGAGCTTGATTGGACGAAAATCTACACTGCTACGCTCCAGCGTAAGTTCCGATGGGTTGAGGGCTATAAGGAAAAGAACTTCCGAAACTTTTACCCAGAGCTGAAAGGTTAGCTTAGAGTGGTCACAAGACTTATATCATTTCCAGCGTTCCTTTTAAGATTGGAAAGTCGTTCTGATGATATCTGTATGTCATTGGAGAATTGGAACAATATTTTTCATTCCTGGGATTTTGCTCCTAGCCATAATTGCAACTCCGCCGGTTAGCGCACAGCATGGCGTAGATTATGATTCGGAATCACTCTTTATTGCACTCTTTGCGAATGGCGATGCGCTTGTCGAATATGATGTCAGGATCAACGACCCATTGGACGAGGAAATAAGGATCAAACTGTTCGGCAGCAGGCACATTAACGATCTGATAGTTCGCGACCTGGACGACCAGCTTGTGGACTATGATATTGGCAGCCCAAATGAAATAGTTCTGAATACACCGGGCGTCGAAAACGTAAGGATAAGCTATACAACACCAGACCTTGCCAATAGAACTTCAGGAATCTGGACATTTTGGGTGGACGCGACCATCGGACCAATTGTGAGACTTCCTGTTGACAGCGTGCTTGTCGCTGCAGAACCGATCCCTGCTATAAGGTTCGTCAATGATCAGCCCCTTTTGACTTTCAGCAGTCCCGGAACCATCCGGATCACGTATTCAATAGGTGTCCTTGGGACAGAGGATCAGGCAAACATTGCAATTCAAGTTGCGGCAGCTACCATCCGTGAAGTTCGGACAAACCATCCCGGTATTGTTCTTACTGCCGCGGATGATCTGTTAAGAAGAGCCGTATCTGCCATGGAAGAGCGAAGGTTTTCTGAGGCAGAGAATCTTGCGGGTCAGGCAAATGACGCTGCTGCAGCGGCTGGCAGAAATTACGAAGCTGCTCGGGATGCCATTAATAGCGCCGAAGCTGAAATAACAAACGCAGCTAACGGGGGCCGCGACGTCTCTTCCGCGCAGGAAATTCTAGAACAAGCAAAGAATCAGTTTGCGTCCGGAGATTACGTGACGGCGAGAACCTCTGCAGAGAACGCTGTCGCAGCCATACGTGACATGCCTGAACCTATGGTGCCTGTTGGTGCAATCGTCGCGGGGGCGGCAGCTGCAGGAGGAGTCGGCGTGCTGCTCTTTCTCAAGACGAGAAAAAGGCATGTGCCAGAGCCGCACCGAACGGAACCACCAAGAACTACAAACAGTAACAGTTCAACTGCAATTATCCGGCCACCGTCTCCGCCGACAGAAGCGGCAAAGGAAGAAGAAAAAACGACCGCAGAGCCTGCCACTGACGACTTGTCTGTGCGGAAAAATGTGACTCCAGTAGCAGAGCCGAGCACGATCCCGGACTCGCAGTTCGACAAATCAGCCCTTGATCGAGTGGTCATCAAAATGCTTGAGGAAAAGGCGTACCTGAGGCCCGAGGATCAGCAGGTGCTAAGGTTCTTGGCGGAAAGGGAAGGAGCCGCGTTTGAAAGCGAGATCAGGACCAAGTTCCAGCTGCCCAAGACAACGATCTGGAGACTAGTCAAGAGGTTGGAGCGTGAGGAACTAGTGGAGATACGAAAGGCTGGGGGCCAAAATCTTATCAAGTTGAAATTCGAGAACAGGCAAGTTTAGCCACGCTTAAATAAGTCATTATTGATAGTTATGTATGGATAACTACGTCCCAGAAGACATTTCTTCGCTCCTTTCTTCGCCAGTAGAGCACTTGATCAACACAAACATTGTGATTCTAGAAGGCGACAGATATACAGACGAAGCGCTGAAGCTGATGAAGGAAAAGGGTGTCAGAAGTGTTCTTGTCTCGCGCCTGGGCGAAGTCGTGGGCATCGTCAGCAAAACAGACATTCTATTCAAGGTGATGGCTCAGGGGAGGAACCCCGGCAAGGTTAAGCTCCGAGAAATCATGACCAGTCCGGTACTCGCGGTCGCGCCTCACAACACGGTGCAAGAGACCCTTTCGATAATGGATAAACACGTGATCCGGCAGGTGATCGTTAGCTCGCATTCAGCTGTTCTTGGCCTGGTGTCACGTGATGAACTGTTTGAAAAGATACACATGGCCACTATGTCAACTGCTCACACTGCGATCAAGGGCATGCCTGTCTGCATAATCAACCCGAAGGCCATAGTCTACATGAAGGATATGACCACAGCCAAACTGGTCTGCCCATACTGCGAGTCACCGTTTGACACAAAAGAGGGGCTGTCTAATCACATTGACAGACTTCATTCAGGAGGTCTGGGCCTGCTTGAAGGCGATGTCCGGCGTATGTTTGAATAGCTTATATTATGCAGGAGGAGATTTCAAGTGACAAAGCCGGGGTAGCTCAGCTTGGTTAGAGCGTACGACTCATAATCTCTTATAAGAAATAAGAAATCGTAAGGTCGCGGGCTCAAATCCCGCCTCCGGCACCTTTACCTTCATCAATAAGAATGAACTTCGGATTTGTGTTCGCGCAGATACTTTTTCTTCTTGAAACGTTCATTGCACTTTTCGCACTTGAATGGCTTTTCAAACTCTTCAAGGAATCGCCGCCTACGCTCCTCCGGAGAGTCGATGACGGGCTTTTGGTTATCGATGTTTATCATGATAATAAAACTCGACCTTTTTTGTTTATTTACTTTAAGTAAGATTTTACCCTGATGACATCATGGAGGAAAGATGTGTTGTATGCGTCATGGATGTTCTCCTGCTCAACGTCTTTTGGATACGACAACCTCGAAGTGCAGGTCTGAAAAGCTGCCCTTGTTCAGAAATTATTCTTATTGACCGTAAATTCCATGCTCTGTGCCAAGAGCAGCTCTTATCCACCACTTGTTGGATCGCCGGGATGATGACTGCAGTTCTTGTCATTGCGTAAATCCCTGTGATAACCAGCCTGCGGCTATCCATGTGTATGCAACCAGAGCTTATAGCGCTGTAGTGTGCTGTGAACAGTGTTTCCCACAAAGGTGACCGCTGGCAGCTCCCCAACTGCAAGACCAAATGCAAGCTTGAAGCCGTCTCTTGGGACCTTGGCAGGGAAAAGTTCCGGTGCAACCAGTACTATCATAGCTTTAGAATGAACGAGCTATGACCCAGACACGATTATATATCAATTGCAAAAAAATCATTTCAGTGCCGTCGTAGCTCAGCCTGGGAGAGCACTCGACCTTTTGGGGGTGAAGCTGAAGACCGAGCTGTCGTGAGCTCAAATCTCACCGACGGCACTATTACAATTCTAGTTTTGCGGTACTTCTGACCATCTTGGCGACGTTGTCGATAATCTTTGCCGATGCTCCGAGGTGGTTCTTGGCTTGAAATATCTCCTCAAGATCTTGTCTTGAAAGGAACCTTGAAATGCTCTTGTCCTTTGACAGCGCGTCGAAAAAATGCTCGCCTGATTCCAGCGCGGCAAAAGCCACGCGCTGGATGTCGCGGTATGCTTCAAAACGGGCCATTCCTTTCTTCACCAGCGCCTCGAGTACAAACTCGGCATAAATCTGCCCCTTTGTTATATCTATGTTCGATGTGATCCTGTCCCTGTTGATTCTCAATTCAGAGACAATCTTTGTCATCTGGC
Organism: Nitrososphaera sp.; assembly: GCA_035575335.1. Lineage (GTDB taxonomy): Archaea > Thermoproteota > Nitrososphaeria > Nitrososphaerales > Nitrososphaeraceae > Nitrososphaera. The sequence goes on from DATLXY010000267.1 coordinate 5,298, forward strand.
TAAGCATCTCGTCTAACAGTATGGCTGCCATCGGAAGTGTAAAGCGCTCGTTGGCAGAATTTGAAAGGTCGCGCTCATGCCATAGCGCAATGTTCTCCATCGACACAGTGACAAGCGACCGGAGCATCTTGGCAAGAGAAGATACACGTTCACTCTTGATGGGGTTACGCTTGACAGGTACCGCGCTGCTACCCATCTGACCCTTGCGGAAGGGCTCTGCGACTTCCCCGATCTCGGTTCGCTGTAGGTTCCGGATCTCTATAGCGATCTTGTCCAATGTCGAACCGATGAGCGCCATGCAGAACTGCATCTCGGCAAAGCGCTCTCGGGGAACCACCTGTGTGGCCGCATCAATAGGATAAAGCCCCAATTTTTCAGCAACAATCCGCTGTACTTCAATGGCCCTCTCGCCCATGAGCGACCCAGTTCC
>DATLXY010000268.1:0-12172 GCA_035575335.1 Nitrososphaera sp.
GTCGTGCTGCCATACCCTATAATCCAGAGGGAGACCGGCGAGTATCTCGGGATGGTAGTCGCTTCGATCCCGCTAAAGCAGATCTTGGGCGGGTTTGGAAGCCCGTACATCAGAGAACGAGCGCGTCATCGCGACCTGCAAGTCCGGCTATATTGTCATGGCCGATGACAGGACACTGATTGGAAAGCATTATCAAGACAGGGAGGACTGTCCCGCTTCAACAACCCGGGCGATTTTATGAGCCTCTTTACCGCGGCCCTCAATGGCCTACCCAGCAATGTCGTCATTGAAGGTCTTTACGTGAAGGAACGACTTTTGGTCGCGTACCCTGTCAACCTGCGCGAAGAGTCCGTGTTTGTAGTAGTGGGATCGACGCCCACCGAAGGGGTCTACTCCAAGATTGAGGGGATAGTCTTTGCACAGAGAACGCAGACCATAGCACTGGTCTCTGTCGTCGCCGCATCGATAGCTGTCATAATCTATTTTCTGGCCAAGTGGAGCGAAACGCTGCAGCGTGAAGTAAAGAAGAGGACCGAAGCGCTTGAAGCGCACGACAGGCTGCAGTCAGAATTCATCAATATAGCAGCACACGAGCTCAGGACTCCTGTGCAGCCCCTGCTTGGAATGGTGGACATCTTGGAATACAACTTTGAAAAAGGCGGCGCCGAAAAGATAGAGATTTCCCTGGCCGATCTGAACCTGATCAGGAGGAACGCCCTGCGCCTTGAACGTCTGTCCTCGGATCTGCTAGACGTATCGAAGATAGAGAGCAACTCGCTCAAGCTGCAGAGGGAATGGATCAATCTTGACCAAAAGATCATGGATGCGGTATCGGATGCGACAGCTCTTTGCGTGACGAAAAGAAGGAAAGAGTACGGATCATCATGGACCGGAGCGGAGCTCCGATAAGCAAGCCGATACGCGTCTACTGCGACAAGCCAAGGATTTACTAGGTGTTATCCAATCTGATTGCAAACACCATAAAATTTACAGACGAGGGGGACATCATTGTCAGATGCGAGCAGAAAAACGACCACGCCATCGTCAGCGTAATTGATAGCGGTAGGGGTATTGAAAAAGAAATCATGCCGAGGTTGTTTTCAAAATTTGTGACAAGATCAGATAGCGGCACCGGCCTCGGGCTGTTCTTATCGAGAAACATCATCCAGTCACACGGGGGCGAGATATGGGCAGAAAACAACGTAGGCAAGAAGGGAGCCACGTTTTCCTTTACGCTGCCAATGACAGCAGAAGATGATGATGACGATATTCTTGCGCAAGCGAGCGATAGTTCGCCAGATTCATCCCGCCGGTGACGGGCCGGATAGCCGTCAATTACAGGTTGTTGCTGTCCGCGGCTGCTTCTCCGGCGTCACGGCTCTTTGAATTGACGAAGATGAACTCCAGTTTTTCTTGTGGTAGCGAAGATCATACAAATACATCAAATTTCATAAAAACCATGAAGCTTGCTTTTTGTATCGTGGTATGTCTCTAATAGATGTAGATGACGCCGCGACGTCTTTTCTTGTGAAGAACACGGGCGGCGATGGCATGCCCGTGTTCTTCATACATGGCTGACCGCTGCATCACGGAATGTTCGAGTACCCGTTCATGCATCGGGCAAATGCGGGCTTTAGCTGCATCGGTATCGACCTAAGGGGCCTTGGAATGTCAGACAAGCCGTGGTGGGATTATAGCTACCGTGTTTTTGCTGATGACGTCCAGAAAGTCATGAATGTGCTGAAACTTGAATGGCATTTTGGCTTGGTAGGGTTTTCAATGGGAGGTGCTGTTGCAATGCGCTATGTAGCAAAGTACTATCCAAATACGATATCTCACCTTATCCTGACGGGCGCTGCCGCTCCCTCTCTTACCAAGAGGAAAGGCCACCAGTACGGGCACGACAAGACATTCTGTGACGGCATAATTGCAAAATTGCTGCAGAACCGACCGAAAACGGTCTGAATTTGGCAAGATGCTCTTTCACAATCCTGATTTCGTGGGCCCGCAAATGCTGGCGTGGCTCTTTGGGCAATCAATGAGGCCTCCCTTCATGCCACCGTAAGAGGCACAGAAATACTGCGCAACGCAGACTTGCGAAACGACATGGAAATGGTGAGCGACAGGAACCTTCCGGTGGCAATATCCCCTTCCATTCATGACGAGATGTGCCCCTTTGATCTAGCCACAGCAATGAATAGTGGCATCAAGGGGTCAAAGCTGGTCAGGTTTGAGAAGAGCGGGCACGCACTGAACATAGAGGAAAAGGAGAAAACAAACGAGGAGCTCATGGATTTCGCAAGGTGATCACCTGTTTGGGGCTAGCTGAAAGGGGTTTTGTCGCAACTATTGAGCAGTGACTTGGTTATTGATGCGCGGCGCGCAGTTGATACCCTCACAGTTTCAGGTCTTAACAACAGCAGAGCCTCTTGCTGAATGAACGAGGATGCCGCACATCGTTTACGAGGAGCACGAAAATATCGACAATCCATCATCTCCTCATCTCTCCCTGAATAGGGGGCTTTCTAACCAAGATCTGGTGATAATAATAATTTCACAGGCCCTACTCGCCAGCACGTGGTCTAAGAATGAGAAGGTTTTCGGGCTTGAACAAACCCTTCCTTCCGGCATTCGTTGTAACATAAGATGCACAACAACGCATAGACGGATTTCATTCCCTAGTTGGAATAGCAAGAAAAACAAGAATCAAGTTTGTTACACCGCCAGGATGCGAACGGTAAATCTTGCAGTGTTTTAACAAAGGAGCTACTTGGATCTTCCGCCGCCAAACGTTGCCAGGATGCTGGAGAGTATCATGCCAAGCCCGGATGACGAATCATATTCTTCAAGCTCTGGAAGCGGGATGATCTGGATGGCAAGAAACCCGGCAAGTGCTGCAATCGATCCATACTCTGTTATCTGCTTAAGTAGCGTCCTTTCCTTGCTGAACGGTGCGAGAACCATCCCTATAATCCACATTCCAAGAAGCCATATCATAACTCTGGCCGCAATGGCATCCGGAGCGGTAAACGCGATGCCGAGATACATCGCCGTCACGATAAAGTCCACCTTCATAACCCTTGCAAAGATGTCATCGAACGACCTGAGCCGGATGATATAGTAGCCAAAGAAAATGCCCATCAGAGCAACCGCCGCGACGCTGCCGCCCATAAACGCAGCGCTTGCTCCGCACTCCATGAAAACAACAGTCGGGTCGATGCTCCCGCAAAAGACATGGCTTGAAACTACCGCCATGAGAAATGCCTTCGCGATCATGCTGGACATGAAGACCAGCGTCTTTTGCTGCAACTCGTCCTTCAGTCGCCTAGAGGTCTTTTTCAAAGCATAGCCTCCACAACATGACCATGATTTTCATTCTTGAGACGTGTAATTAAAGCTAGTCAGCATGTCTCGGGTCGCGTCAGGGTTGTACTTTCATGCGACCATCTTGTATCCGGGAACAATAATACCAGAAAGAGAAGGCTGCCAAATTAATCGGGTTGTTGGCCGGAACGATATAGTTTTCTGCGAGATACGATGGCTCGATACGATCGTCTCTCGTGACAGAACATATTAATAGTAACACTTGTGCTCTCTCTCATGTGAAGTTTGCCGAGTGGTTCCCGTATTATCAAGGGATCCGCGCAGAGTTCGGATACAGTACAGAGCGGGATCAGGAAGCGGCAAAACTCCTCTCCGAATTGATCAAGAAAAAGGCGCTTGACCCGAAAGTCCTGGAGAAAAAGATCAAGGGCAAGAACGTCATTGTAGTCGGCGCTGGGCCGCGTCTTGAAAGTGACGAGACGCTAAAGTTCATCAAGAAGAACAAGTCGTCTGTCAAGATTGTAGCTGATGGCGCAACTGAATTTCTTCTCAAAAATAAGATCAAGCCCGATATAGTCGTGACAGACCTTGACGGCAACCCCTCTGCTCTGCAAAAGGCAGAGAAAGGCGGTGCGATAATGGTTGTGCACGCTCATGGCGACAACACTGAAATGCTCAAGAAATTAGTCCCAAAATTCAGGAAGCTTGTCGGCACTACACAGGTGATGCCAGTTGAAAACGTCTACAACTTCGGGGGCTTTACCGATGGAGATAGGTGTGTCTTCCTGGCAGAAGAGTTCGGGGCCAAGAGAATAGTGCTGGTGGGCATGGATCTTGGCGACAACATCGGCAAGTATTCAAAGAAAGATGTCAAGGACCCCGAACTCAAGAAGCAAAAGATGCGGGCAGGCAGGAAGCTGCTTGAGATGCTTGCAAAGCGGTCTCGCTCAGAACTTGCGGACATGGCGAGCAAGCCCATCAAAGGGTTTGTTGCAGTAAAGGCATGAATCCAAGGCGCGTCAGGCAGACCAAGGGCATCATAGGCATGTCATTGGCAGTTCTGGGCGGTGTAGCGTGGTTCTACCAGTTCTACATTGGTGCGTTCACCCTCTGGGGCACTGCCGTGGGGATAATGCTCAGCCTGAACAGAAGGCGTCAGGGCTAAAAGCTATTATAGGTTTTGTGCAGTAGATGGGTTGTTCATGTCAGGTTATTCTGAGGACGACATCAGGCGCGCCGCGGATATACGCGAGTGGCTGATCAAGCAGATATCCGACAAACAGGAAGAAGTGGATCGTTTGCGCGCTACTTTGACAATCATTGACAACCTGCTCAAGCAGGGAAGCTTTAGAGCGGCAGCCAGTATTGGCTTTGCAACTGCCGGACCCGCGGGCACTGCGCAGGTGCAGCAGACGCGACAAGCTGGAAGGCTGCAAGGGGCATCACCAGCTCCACCATCGGCGGAATCAGCAACAACATTCAGGGTGTCGTCTCCTGACAGAGATAGCAGACCGCTCAAGCGCGTCAAGGACGACTTTTTGCTTGCAAACGCCGAGGTGTCACCAACCTCAATTATCATTGTGCCGGCTCCCGGAGTGAACCTGAATGTTAATACACCGCCGTTCAAATCATTCTTTCTGAACAGGATACTGGATGGCATGAAGAACAAGGATGCAAACCAGGGGATCAAAGAGCCCGATGCTCTGAATTACAAGGTCGAAGACGACAATGGCACAATAAAGCGCATAGTGATAAACAACTATCGCGACAAGGATCGCCTGCAGGAGATATTCAACACTTCAACGTGGGTGTTTACCAGGATGCTGGAAAAGAGCGGATGATGGGTCATTGGATAAAATAGTCGTTTTAGATTTTGGATCGCAGTACAGCCACCTCATCTGCCGGCGCATCCGCGAAGCCAATGTATATTGCGAGCTATTGCCGTACAACACCCCTGCCGAAGTGATCAAAGAGATCGACCCAAAGGGGATAATTTTCTCCGGCGGACCGGCCAGCGTCTATGCAAAGGACGCCCCCAAACCTGACAAGGAGGTATTCCAGTTAGGCAAGCCGATCCTCGGGATCTGCTACGGCCACCAGGTGCTGGTTGACAGTTTTGGGGGTAGGGTGAAGAGGGCCAACAGCCGAGAGTACGGCCGCGCCGGCCTGGTGATTGACGATAACACCGACCTTTTCAAGGATCTGGGTAAGAGCATCAACTGCTGGATGAGCCACGGCGACGCGGCAGAAAAGATCCCGGAGGGCTTTGAGGTACTGGCGCACACGGAGAACTCCCACTCCGCTGCCATCGGCAACAAGGAGAAGAGGTTCTATGGCATCCAGTTCCATCCGGAGGTGGTCCACACCGAGCGGGGCACCCAGATTCTGAAGAATTTTGCCCAAGAGATAAGTAAGGCCAAGCCGGAATGGGACATGGAGAGCTTTATCGAGACCACAATAAAGGACATCCGCCAGCAGGTCGGAAAGGAGAGAGTGCTAGCAGCAGTCAGCGGGGGAATTGACTCGACGGTAGTGGCCGCACTTATGCACAGGGCAGTAGGTGACCAGCTGAGGTGCGTTTTTATCAACCACGGCCTTTTGCGCTATGACGAAGAGAAGGAAGTGGTAAATCTGTTCAAGGGACAGCTGGGAATCGATATCCTTTACGTCAACGCGGAAGAGCGGTTTCTGGCGAGGCTGAAGGGTGTCTCCGATCCGGAACAGAAGCGCAAGATAATCGGCGAGGAATTCGCGAACGTGTTTGTTGATGTCGTGCAGAAGAACGGGCCGTTCCAGTGGCTTGCACAGGGCACGCTCTATCCTGATGTCATCGAAAGCGGCGTCTCAAAGGGGCCTGCCGCGGTTATCAAGACACATCACAATGTAGGTGGCCTTCCAAAGTGGCTCAACCTCAAGGTGATTGAACCGCTGCGTTACCTGTACAAGGACGAGGTGAGAAAGGTAGCTAGACTTCTGGGAGTGCCTGATGCCCTGCTCAAGAGGCACCCGTTCCCCGGGCCGGGGCTTGCCGTCAGGATTATCGGCGAGGTCACTTCAGAAAAGATCAGGATTTGCAAGCATGCGAGCAAGATAGTGGAAGATGAATTGAAGGCGGCCGGCTGGTACGACAAGGTCTGGCAGGCATACGCGGCCGTCGGCGATGACAGGGCCGTCGGAGTTCTTGGAGACGAGCGGGTTTACGGACACATCGTCATCATAAGGGCCGTGGAGTCGATCGATGCCATGACTGCGGACTGGTCTCGCCTGCCCTACGAGCTGATCGAGAGGGTGAGCAACAGAATCACAAACGAGGTTGAGGGCGCGACCTGGGTCACATATGCTGTATCGAGCAAGCCGCCAGCGACGATAGAGCCCCAGTAAAAACGGAACGCCATCAATTTTCCGCTGTGAAAACGCATGTGCATGCATGCACATACGTGCATCCGCTTGTCGTAAACGTAACTACAAGTAGAAAGCCGGGGATCCTTTTCTCCAAAAATCAATAATTCACAAACTGGTGGTATAACTGGCACGCAAAAGTGACTGCGAGTAAAAAACCTGCCATGGCCTTCTATTTCCTGAGGTCAAGAGCGATTCCATTAGACAGCTTGGGCAGAAACAGGGCTGCATAATAGCTGTCAAGTACCTGGGCTATCCATTCCCCGTTCATCACTTCAGAAATACTATCAACTTGATAGGTACACATCGATACGCCCTCAAGTTCACCATCACCTCTGGACTGGATATGTCTCTCAACCAGCACCTTAAATGCTAACATCTGTGCCCTGTTGGAGTTATTATTATTAACATTATTGCCGCCTTCCTTCGCAAAGAAGGTATCGCGAAATGCGCTACCAATTCCCTGAACTGGGGGAGGGTCGAGGTGGGTCTGCCCTGATCTGCAAGGAAAGCGTCTCAGTGTTTTTCTGGAGTTCACTTGCAGCCCGCTCGAATGATTCGATACCTTCTACGTACGATTTCTGTATATAGAACTACAGGAGTCTTGCTTTTCGTAATTCCATACATTGATGCCTGCTTTTCATTGTGCCCTTCCTTATAGTCAAGACAGGACTCGACATGGTCCTGGAAACGGGAATCGAATCGAGGCTGCTGATCATTGAATGCACAGCTATGGCATGCGTATATATTATCGAGGTCGCTTCGGCGAGTGCTGGTAGTCTCCTGACTACCTTGTTTGGTCAGGACAACGAAGTAGGCGTGGAATTGCTACTGGTGTTATATAGCATCGGGTTCACAACGATGTCGTGGAAAAAAATCAAGAAGTCCATTCGCAATCTGGTGGTAGTGTCAAGCCAGTTGAAAAAGGTGAAGGAGAAGGAGGAGTGAGAAAGGGACGCTCTGTTTTGAAAGTGGTAAATAGCTTAAGAACCGTTGAGGGAGCAGGGTTTATCGTCCATCGCGCTTTTCCCACTCATTTTATTTCAGAGTTAGATCCCTTCCTGCTGCTCGACGAAATGGGTCCGGCGGACTACCAGCCGGGCGAAGCAATAGGGGCTCCAGACCATCCCCATAGGGGCTTTGAGACCGTCACGTACATGCTTGAAGGGAAATTCCAGCACAAAGATTCGCAAGGTCATTCAGGCCGGCTTGGCCCGGGCGATGTCCAATGGATGACCGCCGGCTCTGGAGTAATACATTCTGAACTGCCGGACGACGAAATTGTGCGAAACGGCGGGAGGATCCATGGATTTCAGCTATGGGTCAACCTGCCAAGGCGGGACAAGATGATAAAACCGCGCTATCAGGAAATTCCAGGTTCAAAGATCCCCCTGGGAAAAAGTCCGGACGGCAAGGTGGCCGCGAAGGTGATCGCCGGGCGTGCTCTGGGTGTTGATGCGGTGATAGAAACGAGAACGCCCATAATGTATGTGCATTTTACGATGCAACGCAGAAGCGAGGTCATGCAGCAGGTGCCAGCCGAGTACAACGCGTTAGCCTACGTGGTGAAAGGAAGAGGGATTTTCGGATCCAACGACAAGGTCGCATCAAGAGGCCAGGTGGTGATCTTTTCCCAAGAAGCAGGAAGCAAGACATTGCCGATCAAGAATGAATCAGATGACTCGTCCCTGGATGTCCTGCTCATAGCAGGAGTTACGCTGAACGAGCCGGTGACAAGATACGGACCTTTTGTCATGAACGAGCCGCACGAGATCGAACAGGCAATAGAGGACTACCGAAACGGTAGGATGGGCAGGATCAACTTCTAGGCTCGCAGCATATTTTTTCTTGCTGCGGGTGTAGCGGCAATGTCTACCTGAACGCGCGTGTGTGAATGCATGTGGATGTGTACCTGTGTGCATAGCATAGGCGCTTACAATAATACAACTCGGTGATGGCGGTGCTATTACCATCAGCTGTTAGAGAGGAAAAGAGGTTGCCTCGAACTATTTAATAGAAAAAACCGATCGCGACTTGGCTCTCGTAAACTAATTAATCTTGTTTGACCATTGATATGGTGTCTCATAGATGAACGGAGAAAGAGAGGTGGAAGCCCATCTGCATCAAAACCGGCAATCTCACTACCATCATCAGCAACAGCGGCAGCGACCACAGGTGGACAAGTGGGAGATCCAGATACTCGAGTGCGTCAAGGCCAAGTCCCGGACCGAAAAGCAGATTGCAAGGATGGTCGGCCTTGACATCCCTATTGTATCTCAGATGATAACTGATCTGATGATGAAAGGTCTCCTTGATGTGATCACAAAGAGGAGGCTTTATTTCTTTTTCAGGAAATTCTACGCGCTCACACCCGATGGCCTGACAGCACTTGAAAGTGCCACCAAACATGATTATTCGCTGGACAGGGTAATCCAAGAGTTGAAAAGCATGATATCTGATGTCATCGAGAATGCGAGGGATCAGTCACCGGCCTTCAACGCGACATGGCATGTGGCAAACGCCGGCTACAAGATCGCAAAATTCATCCTGTCTCCCAGCTAGCTAACGAATTTCACGATAGCGGTGTCGCGTCGATAAGCCTAATAATACCAACGCGCTAACTTATTCTTACATTGGGTTTAATGAATAGGATCTCTTCTGTTGTGAAGCAGAAGGTAAACACTCTGCTGGACAAGTTCGAGGACCCACGCGAGGCACTCGATTATTCATACACAAAACAGCTTGAGACTCTGAACAAGCTCAGGCGGGACATCGCCGAGGTTGTGACCGCCAAAAAGCGGCTGGAGATGCAGAAGGCAAAGATCTTAGACAGCATCAGGACGCTTGATGAGCAGGCGAGGAGGGCGATCGATGCCGACAGGGAGGATCTTGCCAAGCTTGCCCTTGAGCGCAAGAACTCCAACCTGCTCCAGATTCAGAGCCTTGAAAAGCAGATCGAGGAGATGAGGCTTGAGCAGCAAAAGCTGGAACAGACCGAAAAGCGCCTGTCCGCAAAGGTAGAGGAATTCAGGTCCAGAAAAGAGCTCATCAAGGCTCAGTACACTGCCGCCCAGGCCCAAGTAAGGATCAAGGAAAGCGTGACGGGCATTTCTGAAGAGATGGCAGACGTCGGCCTTGCCATGAGCAGGGCAGAGGAGAAAACAGAGAAGATGAAGGCAAAGGCAGCTGCTCTTGACGAGATGATCGAGTCTGGAGCGCTCACCGACTATACTTCTGGAAGGGACCGGATCGAAGCAGAACTGGAAAAGGTCTCGGTGCAGAACGCGGTGGAGGAAGAGCTGGCCAGGCTAAAGGCCGAGCGCAAGAAAGGTAAAAAGGTTGAGCAGAAGCAGGAGATACACCAGTGATGAGCGAGCTCAAGAAAGAAGGAGTCAAGATTGTCAGGATAATGGGGGAGGGCCAGTACACCGTTGACAGCAGCACCCTCAACCGACTAAACGAGATCGATAACGAGATAGTGACAATGATAGCTGACGGCAAGGGCCCCCAGGACAGCGAAAATTTCAGGAAAAAGCTGGCCGAGCTGACCGAGATCGTATCCAAGAACGGCAAGCCCGTCGATGCAAAAGAGATCGTCGAGTCGGATATCATCCTGCCGGGTCCAGACACTACGGTCGAAGAGGCAAGGCAGATCTTCAAAGGAGAGGGAGTTATTCCCGACAACCTTCTGGACTGACGATGCCTGCTAGTGTAGATTATGTTAGTAGCGCTGCTGGCGCAGCGGCAGATCCCATAGTGGGTACCACAGGGTCATATCTTTTTCAAATGGCATCTCGTTTGCCACTGTCGCCATAACCTGCATCTCCCTTTCAGAGTTACGATTCTTTCTGTTCCCCTCGGGTACAAATGGATAGAACTTGTTGCGCTTGTAGCTGTAGATCAGATAAATGTAGGGAGACCTGCTGTCGCCTTCATCGTCCCTCCTGCTCTGGAACTCAAACACCGCCGCCAGGATGTGGTTGCCAAATCCCTTCTCCTGGATCGTGTCACCGACCGCTGTGACGCCTGCGAGCAGATCCTCGACCCTCTTGGCCTCAAAGGTTATCCACAGGTAACCGTACGAATCCTCGGTCATGCTGTATATCAGATCAAATTCGGATCCCACCGTGTCAAGAAACGACTTGACCTCGCTCTTCATCTGGAAGAACTGCCCACCGCTGACGGACTTGATCCCAAGCGAGCACCTGCCAGTTGACACTAGCCCCAGATTTGTCTCAAGCGTGATGTAAGAGGAGGAGAGTGAAAAGAGGGCTTCGGAGTCCTGGCTTGCCGCCGAGTCACCCCTCCTCTTCTGATGCGTTATATCGCGTATTCGGCGAAAAAAACTCAACTCATGGCTGCCTCCATTTCCATGAGTCTCTGGATCCTCTTTTGCACCGGAGGGTGTGTCGAGAACAGGTTGGTCAGCGCGTCGCCGGACAGCGCCGGTATGATAAAGAACGCGTTGAGCCCTTCAACCTCCCTCAGGTCCCGGCTGGGCACCCTCATCATTGTGCCGCTTATCTTCATCAGCGCGTTTGCGAGCTTCACAGGCTTGCCCGTCATCTGCGCGGCTCCTCTGTCCGCGGCGTACTCCCTGTACCTCGAGATCGCCCTGATTACCAGAAAGCTGACAAACCACGTGATTATGGCAACCAAGAAGATCAGTACTATCCCTCCTCCGCCGTCGTTTTTCCTGCCGTACCCTCCCGACATGCCGCCGTGCATTCCAAAATGCATCAGGTACCACGCGATAGTGGAAAAGAGGCTTGCTAGGGTGATTACAAGGACGTCACGGTTCCGGATGTGGGTCAGCTCGTGTGCAAGCACCCCTTCAAGCTCCTCCTCATCAAGGATATCCATGAGTCCGGTAGTCACGGCGACAAGCGAGCTCTTCTGGTTCTTGCCTGTAGCAAAGGCATTGGGGATCCTCGTGTTTATCACAGCTATCCTTGGCTTGTGCATGTTGTTTCTGGCCACCAGCCGCTCCACCAGGTCGTGGAGCTCGGGGTATTGCTCCCTGCTCACTATCTTTGCGCCGGAGCTCCACAGCACTATCTTGTCAGAGAAGTAGTACTGCGCAAATATCATGATCCCCGCGATAACTGCTATTGCAATGAAGTTAACTCCCACATAGACAAGCACGCTAAGGAATATCAGGTATAGTATGGTGAGGATTGCAAACGCCAAGATCATCCTCGCAGTGAGGCCCGTGTCTCTCTTCTGCCACGATGGTGTCCTCTTTGGAGTGTAACCCAACTCTATCGATCAATAATTGGCGAAATCTACCTTTAATTGTTTATGATATTTCTTGGGGTCGTGTCAAGTTAAGCCATCCTACCTACCCCTTCCTATCTTTCTGGCTAACAATCTGAATTTGACGCGCCTTCTCCTCTTGGCATTATTGTACACGGATACAAACAACCGTATCCAGGTATGGACGTGCGGC
>DATLXY010000269.1:0-2573 GCA_035575335.1 Nitrososphaera sp.
GTATTGTACAGCGCGTGGCTCATTGCAACCATACGCGCACCCTTGATGGATTTGTCAAGGTCGGCCATGTCAAAGTATCCGCTATCTTCATCTATGGGGAGGTCTCGAAGATGTACTCCCTTTCTTTGGGAGAGTGAAACCCAAGGTAAATAGTTAGCATAGTGTTCATGTCTGCCGCCCCGGACAACTATTGTGTCACCCTTTTGCCAAGAAATACCGTTTGCCACCATGTTGATACCCTCGGTGGTGCTCTGAACCAATACTACTTCTCCACGTTCACAGTTTATCAGGTGGGCTACTCTTGTACGAACTTCGTCAAGCAGCGACATCGAATACTCGGAGATCTGTGGAGCGTCAGGTCCGGCCTCCGCGCACTTTAACATAAAATCAGCCACAGCCTTGATCGTCGACAGAGGAGTCGGTGCTATAGCGCCGTTGTTCATGTAAATGACCTTCCGGGTCACCGGAAAGTCCTTCTTTATCGTCTGAAGGTCGAGGGTTTCACTCATGCGTTATTATACCCCGCCTCCCCATGAGATAAGTAATAGTAGATCAGCAATTGCCTGAAAAGATACTGAGCACACGTGGCTTAAATACGCTCATGTTCAGCGATCCTTATGCCAAGCTTTGCTTTATGGCGCATCTTGTATCACAGTTCGAGAGGGTACTCTATATTGATCTTGATACAACCTTTGCGGCATACTTTAACGCCATGCTGATCAAGCCAAGAAAGGGCAGTAGCATCGATGTCTACCTTCCATCCGAAGGAAGGCTTCTACCCATTATAAGAGATGTAATTGAATCAATGAGAAAAAACCAGCTCGTAATATTTGATTCTGTCAATAGTTTTTACAACTTGTTTCCTCCGCAAGTCAGGACTGGCGACTTGAACCACTTGCTTTCCGTACTTCTTATGCTGCTCGTCAGACGCGGCTTTGACGAACACATACCAGTGCTTGCGACGAGCATGCTCCGATATAGGAAGGACCGCGGATGGGTTCAGTCGCCGGCGAGCCGCCGGCTGCTAAAGCACAAGAGCGCAGCCAGACTGAGTGTTGAGCTGTCGTCACCAAGGTACGATGGCATTGTGGTGACAATAGAGGAACACGAGTCGATGCCGGCAGGAACGCAGCTGATTTATAATAAGGACTATATTCCGATTGCATTCTGACATGTGTCAAGTAGCTGGCGTGATACAATCAGCTGAAGTATTTGTCAATAAGAGCGAATAAGATTCCATGGCATCACACGAATGATCTTTCTTATGTGCAGTCTCCATGTTGTTGATTGCCTAAAAACGGATGAGGGTACAGCATCCATCATGGCTGACGGAAGGTCTTTATGTACACGACTTCTAGAGCTTGACGTTTACTAGAATGAACCCAACGAGAAGCGCGATGCCCAAGATACCAAAACCCGATATCAGCAGTGCCGTCTGCACCTTTGGATTTGGGGACCTGCCCGAGTGGTAGAGCATGTATGCGCCGGCCATTCCTATGAAAAGCACCAGCGTAATTACCACCGTCTCGCCGACTGTTTGAACCGAGCGGGTTGGGAGAACAAAACCCACCAGATCCCTTCCCTCTATTATTGCGTTTATCATCCCAGACGCAAGAGCGAAAAAAATCGAGAGGTATGCGACAGCGGCTATCCATACAACTTTTGAAGTGGTCGTAAGCATGACTGTTGTTATGTAACCCTTTAAATCCAGACTCTAAATAAATGTTCCATGGCTCTGCAGAAATGCGCCGCGTGCTACAGGAATGCGTTGCCCGACAGCAGATATTGTCTACACCACAAGCAGGCCCTCGACAGTATCACGAATCACTACAGAGCGTGGACCGATGCTTATGGGGGCATTTCATGGCAGGAGTTCTTGGATAAACTATTGAAAATGCACGAAACAGGAAGCTGGATAAAAGAGGTAATTGAAGCGGAATCAAAAAAGTAGTAAGTGGAGACTTTACATCTCCATGCCGGGCATGCCGCCACCCATGCCGCCACCCATGCCGCCTCCCGGGGGCCCTGATGGCGCGCCGCCTGACTTGCTCGATGCAATCACATCGTCGATCCTGAGGATCATTGACGCTGCCTCAGTGGCAGATTTGATTATCTGCTCCTTGACCACAAGTGGCTCCACCACGTCCAGCTTGCTCATGTCGGCAATCTTGGCGTTCCTTGCGTCAACGCCGGTCCATTTGCTTCCTCTGCTCTGCTTCGCTCGGAGCTCGGTAATGGTGTCGATCGGATCCATGCCTGCATTCTCTGCTAACGACAACGGGATCACTTCGAGTGCTTCTGCAAACTTCTCAGCGGCTAGCTGCTCTCTGCCAGAGAGGGTGCTCGCCCACTCCCTGAGCTTCGACGCGGCGTAGGCTTCAGGAGCTCCACCTCCTGCAACTATGGCTGGCTTCTCAAGAACATCCTTTGAAACCATCAGTGCGTCGTGCAGTGACCTGTCAGCCTCGTCAACTACCCTCTGAGAGCCGCCCCTGATCAGGATCGTGACTGACTTGGGATGCTTGCATCCCTCGATAAAGACCCACTTGTCGGTCTCTACCTTGCGTTCCTCT
>DATLXY010000270.1:0-5117 GCA_035575335.1 Nitrososphaera sp.
CTGTTGGCAAAGCGCTGCAGATAAGTCCTAAGCGCCCTTCGGAAGTAATTATCGCCGACATAATGGCGGAGCATATGTAGCACACAGCCGGCTTTTTCGTAGGTGTGCCTGTCAAAGAGGTCGTCAGGATGCTTGTAAACCTTTGTAACTATAGGTCTTATGTATCTCGTACCGGCTTCCTCGAAATAGTCGTCCGCGGTTTGCATGACGTAGTACTGGAACTCGTCATTGCCTCTGCTTGCTTCCCAGTAAAGCGCCTCACAATAAGTGGCGAAGCCTTCGTTTAACCAGATGTGCTGCCAGTCTCTGCACGTCACCAAATCGCCGAACCATTGGTGGGCAAGCTCATGCGATACAAGGTATTCACTCGTAAAGTCCAGATGTGCCTTCTTGTCGTGCAGCGTGTCAATCGTCAGTGTAGTGCAACTGGAATTTTCCATTCCGCCGAAGATGAAATCTTGCACCGCTACCTGAGTGTATTTTTCATAAGGGTATTTTGTGCCGAGATATTCCTCAAAGAACTTGATCATCTTGGGCGTTTGATCAAACGACCTCGCGGCGTCATCCTTCCTTTCGGCTGGCACATAATACTGCAGAAGCAGGTTACTACTACCGTCCTTTATCTCTGCGTACTTGCCGACAACCACTGAAGTAAGGTATGCTGGGTGTGGATTTGGTTCCGAGAAATGGTAGACTTGAATCTTGCCCTTCTGTTCCACTTTCATGAGCCTGCCATTTGAAATCGCAACGAATCCCTGCTGGACTGTGATAGAAATCTCGCTCGAAAATTTCACCTGCGGGTGATCGATGCAAGGGAACCAGTGCCTTGCCTGAGTTGTCTCACCTTGAGTCCATGCTTCGAATCGCTTGTTCGGGTAATGCTTGTCTGGTGCGACGAAATAGAAACCCTGCCTCGGCTTGGCCCTATACGATATAGCAAGCTCAATCTTGCTGCCCTCCTTCACCGTCCTTCCAAGCTTAATGATGAGCTTTTCACCAAGGCTCCGGAAACTCAGCTTTCCACCGTTTGCGAATACTGGCTTTACTTGCAGTTCCGCAGCGTCTAGTTCGATGGTGTCTGTATCCTGAATGATCGCGATCAACAATTTCTGATCACAACTGATCGAGCGTTGCTGCAAATCGGGCTCGATAGCAAGGCGCATGTGAGTTATTGTGAACGTCAATGACGGTGGATAGTGTGGTCTGCTGCCCGGTAGCTCGAATTTCTTTCGAAGTTCACCTTCTTCATGGCCGTTGGCGTACATTATCGCATGCGCTAGTCGCAGTGTTTGACAAAATAAAGGTATCCTAACAGCTTATGAGACGTACCAATACAGTAACTATATCGCTAGTGATGTCAATATAAGCTATGAAATGAAAGTTCTGGTAACTTGAAGGGACATTCTGACGTGTGGTAACAGGCGGGACATGGATCAAATACTCGTTATTTATCATCAACTGTTTTATCGACCTGTTCAAAATAGTCTGAAAGGTCGAAGTTGAGTAGTGAACCTATATTGGATATAGCTTGGATTCTACTAAGAAGCTGAAGCAATGCGTGAGCACCTACGTACTTGTGATCTTTTACCGTGCCGTATGTGTTTGGCGCGATATATGTTCCATCTACTAATGTTACTCCCTTAATCCCAGCCTTGAAAAAATAATAGGAGTTCAATACAATTATCATATCTGGTCTAAGTGCATCTGGGACTCGTTTAGATTTGTAATATGACTCTAAATGCTTCAATGCCGTTTCACTACTTATTCCCTTATAGGCAAAGATTATTCGTTGGGGAATTTGATCAAGTAATTCTCTACGGTTAGTTATGGAGGGATTTCTGATTATATCTTTAGTAATCGTTGGAATAGACTCTAAATTTTCTAATGAATCAATCAATTCGTTTTTATCTAAATCACTCTTGACAGAAATTGCACAATAACAACCTTCAATACAATTAAAGGACTTTTCTAACTTTTCACCATTAAATTTCTTAAATTGCATAGTAAGGTCATTAGTGATCATTAGATCAATTTGCTTGGATTTTGAACCATTTGCAGAGAAGATAAATCCTCCCTTTATTATCTCACAACGATTTGGGATATGTCTTTGAAGGAATTTCAAAAGAATGTCCTCTCTAACCGTACCTGAATCAGGATTATTTGAAAAGATAGTTGTACCTGCAGCCGTGGTTGCAAGGTTGTCAGCCTCGTGTTTAAAATAATCTCTTAGCTCGTGAAAAATTGTAGGCTTTTCTTTAGCCACAATACAGCTAGATATTTGCTGTATTCTTATACTTTCTCGATAACAAGTCGATTCTTATCGATCCTAACGGCTAGAGGCTCATCAGGTCGAAAAGGAAACGCGCTATCTTCCACAAACGCCTTCTCCAGATAGATCGTATGCCTAGAGCCTACCTTGGCTATCTTTGTGCGTGTCTGGTTTACCATCTTTGTTATATTGTTGGTATATACCAATTTAAGCATTATGGTGTGGTTTATATACCTACTATGGTATACACTAAGGTATGCACCAGCAACAGCCGCAAATCGAAGACCGCGAATTCAAAGGTCTAGCCATAGCAGCAAAAGGCGCACAGATTAAGCGCATTAACAAGCTTTCATATAATGTCAAGTCACAATCAAACGGTCTATGGTATTCAGTAGTAGAACACTACGGAAGCTCAATAGAGCGAACAAAGGCATACTGGACTTGCACGTGTCCAGATCATGTCTACAGGAAGGTAACGTGCAAACATATCTATGCAGTTTTATTCAGCAAACAGCTTCGGAAGCAAATAGTAGCTTCTCAAGATGTTGTCGAACGCATTATTGAACCATTATCTTCTGAAATTGTTTGCCCACACTGCAAGGGTAGCCTAATCGTAAAACATGGTGTAAGACATACAAAACATGGAACAGATATCCAACGCTATTCATGCAAAGATTGTCATTATCGCTTTGCTGTCAATAGTGGGTTTGAAAAGGCCAGAGCTGATCCAAAGGTAATAACTGCAGCATTGGATTTGTACTTTAAGGGTATATCGCTAAGAAAGGTCTGCGATCATGTAAAGCAGTTTCATGGAATTGAAGTTAGCCATGTTGCTGTAATCAAGTGGATAAGGAAATTCGTTAGATTGGTCAAGCCATACGTAGACAGTATCGAAGCTCCACACCTTAGCGGCGTTTACCACGTAGATGAAATGATGGTGCATGTAAGAAAGGAAGAGATGGAAAAAGGTCATTATGCTTGGCTCTAGAACCTAATGGATGATACGACACGATTCTGGATAACAAGCAAGATCAGTCAACGCCGGGAAACTTCAGATGCTAGAGCTGTATTCCAAGACCAGAAAGAAAAGATTGGCACACCAAAGGCAATCATACATGATGGATTGACCTCGTACAATGATGCTTTCGTGAAAGAGTACTTTACCATGAAGAATCCACGTGTCAAGAACATTCGCAGCATATCAGTACGCAATGAAGGCTTAAACTCGAGTAGAACGCCTCAATGGAACTATGAGAGATGGGAAAAGGTCATGCGAGGATGCATAGCAAAGAATCTGCACAAAAGATAATCGAAGCAATGAGGATTAATTACAACTATTGCAGGGAACATTCTACACTTGGCAAGACGCCTGCTGAAGCTAGTGGAATTCACCTTCAACTTGGTGCGAATAAGATTTTGAGCTTAATACAAGCAGCCGCATCCGATTCTAAACAAGGTACATAAATTCAGAAGGTGATCTGTAGAGTCGGGGCGTATTTCAATGACATGTACACCTCTTGTTCGAAAAACCCAAATGAGTCCTGTATAGCTTTTTTTATTTTCTCGATGTTTTCTCGGCTAGAAATAGCCATTTTTGTGAGTTTTATTTGATCACTTCATTGGTGTGTTGCAGTAGAATTATCAGGAATATACCATATTTGCGGATGGGTATTTCCAACACCTACTGTTGTATCTAATTCAAACTCTTCAATACATCTAATTATGCAATAGCCTAACTCTGCAACTTCTTCCATTGACATTGCGGAATGCCATGCCTTAAGCAAGAGCTCGCCATGTGGTGAGCCTCAGCCTATCGCCTTACATGTTGAAATTGACTCTAGTTTTCCATCTGGATAAAAATACTTGCGTTCTGCTTTTGTACTCTTGTTACCATAGGCTACCAGTGCGTCAAAGTTCTCATCATGTCTGAATCGTGAATTTAGTTTTGATATTATTTCAGAGATTTGGAGAGTCAGCTTGTCCTTTGATATGCTTTCTACACTCTGCTTTAAAATAATCTGCAATGTAATCGTTCAAGCTTGTTTTGAATAGTTCAAAGGCACCTTTATTACCAGAGAAGCCCACTACTGTATGAGGGATTTCTTCGTACAATTTATTATCGTAAAGGTAGTTAGCACCATAGTCCACTGTAAATTTTCTATCCGCTATCAAAACCACACCATCTCTACAACGAGAGCCAAGAATGTAAGTCAAATCACGCTGTTTTGGTTTACGCTGGTATTTATGATAGCTAGGTCGTCTACGACGATAACTCATCGACCGAATTGCAACACCCCATGTCCGTCAGTCGAGTTTGCAACAGAACTTGAAATGAGTCGAATTACAAAAGGATACAGGAAATCAGCCGACTACGCGACAGAACTGTTACATTGTGGACTATGTTGTTGTTCCATACGATGGACGAGGCGGTGAGTTCAAAACTAGAGAGGGGAGAGCTAGTGCGGGAGTTACTTGTACTGACACGCACTTTTTGTTGTGCTTGCAATTAATAGCAGCAAGCACAGATATCTTCTCTTATGAGCCCTGTCCTCTCAACTAAAAATAAAGCGGGGCACCAAATTAACTTCGCATCTTCACATCGCAATCAATCGCGAATTTCACATGCGTACTAGATCCCGTCAAGGGACCAAGGGTTCTCAACGGTTGACAGGTCCTGCGCGGTCACGTTTTCCCCCGCGATCTTTGCACGAACAAGTCTTCTAACTAACTTACCAGTCCTTGTCTTTGGCAGCTCGGGCACAATTATGACTTCTTTCGGTCTGGCGAACCTACCTATCGCATCTTCAACTCTTCCCACAATTTCTTTCTTCAGATCCTCATGATCGGT
>DATLXY010000271.1:0-2243 GCA_035575335.1 Nitrososphaera sp.
CGACCGACGTGTTCGCAGGCTATCTATTGCGCTCTCTTTCCTTCGTGTACTGACCGGAGCGTGATGATGTAAGTCTCAAATACGACGGCACATCTGTCATGCTCCTCCCCTCTGGTGAGGAACTGCCCCGGCCTCTGGTCATAACTCAGTACCTTGTGTTTGTCTATAGAGGCTGTCACCGGCGTTTTGAATATGCCGTATTTTCTGGCCTGTTCAAGTGTAGACTGGATGGCACAGCTGGCCTTTCCTTTCACTTCCTGCTCCGGCACCCTTCCTATGGTGTCTCTGACCCACGAGCCGGCCGGCAAATCCTTGCTGGGGGATTGGTGGCCATTATCCTCTTCATACCACACCAGACTCTCCGAACGGGTGGGCACTTTGCCACTGCTGTTGCTCAAACAGATGGTTGGCGGTTTTACCTATACCACAATCTATTCAATTTTTCGACTATGGAAGGTGGTGCACAATACGGTTTCCCGGTCGGACTTATGATAAGCTCAAAGCCTTCCTTACATTTTACATCTTCAGCTGCAACACCTGCTCTAAATTGATGTAATGGAGAAATCGTGCCATCTTTCTTCACAGGTACATTTTCGACTACCGTTTCCGGTATGCATTTGTTAGAAATGTCATCACCATGATGGGGCGAATTTGTAAGTAGATACTCCCACGCAATCTCAGCTTCAATACTTTCGGTGAAGGGAATTGAGAACACAAAGAAGCAATCAGTTGTTACGCGGTCATCCTGATCAAGGATATCAAGTTGACCGTTTTTAAAGAATACAAAATTTTCAATACCGCTGACGCTTTCGCTGTTAGTATAAGGATAGTTCCTTGGGAATTTGATTTCCAATATGCCGTCGTTACTGGCGTTTACTTTAGCTACAATTGAGTCCCGGCCATGGAAGCTCTCCACAGTTCCATTTATGATCCTGTACTGAATCTTGAAGATTTGGTCTGGTTTTGGCGGATCTGAGTAAAGAAACTTGCCAACTATATAGACGGTTTTCCATTCCCCTTCAGCAGTATTACTGCTTGATGCATATGCTACAGGGGCCAATGCCGCCAAGGAGAAGACTAGCAGGAATAGCGTAAATAGAAAAGATACCGCCAAAGAAGCGATCACCAGTTAATTATTGGTTTTCATTCCAGAATTAAAAAATTATGGGGTTCACAAGTTCTACCTTCTCAGTAGTCTGGGCTACCGCTCTGTTTTTGTTTCGACGTAGTCATGTGGCCAGTATTTTGCATGATCTGTGCCACGTTTGGCAGTAATTACTCCGAACAAGTCAGCATTGCTTGCTGACTCCCAAAATATTGTTGAACCGATGTCATCGTTATTGTCATTGTCATCGTTATTGTCATTGTCATTGTCATTGTCATCAGAAACTACAACCTAAAGTATTATTGCCTGAAGCATCGCCAGATGTAATAACAAAGGTGCACAGCGTCTTTCCAGAGTCAGCTCTTTTGCCAGGTATATCGTAAGCCCCTGACCAAGTAGTTTGGCCCATGCAGCTATCATCATATACGTTGATACCGGCGGCTGCCCTGGCCCATGCAAGGTCTCCATCACAACAACCGTCTATGTCACACCAGCATATCCTTTGCCCTTGGCCTGATACTACCTTATTCTCGCCATAATAGATTTGCACTAAAAGTGGTAGAGGGCCAACGGCATAATGACGATTAGACAAAAAACTCAATAGAGACTATGGTAAAAGGAGGTTGTGGGATGGCGTTCTACAACACTAATCATCATCCTGGTCTTTGCGGTATTGCTCACGCTCCTTTACATATCTCCAATCGCAAGCAAGCAAAATTCAGATGAGTTTTATCGTGTCCTTGAATCAAAGAAAGTTGATGCCTCTCTATTCAGGTTGGTACGCCCCGAGGCGACTTGTTTTAGTCTGAGCGACAATGATCTGGGACAATCCTCATTCCTATCTGTCATGATGGAGCAGGCGGATAGCTTTGTTAACGATCAATTGCCTATGATACATGGCAACAGATATGATGGCTATGGGATGCCAGTCAATTCTACAGATGTATTGCCCCTTATCAGAACTTTCCAGAACAAATTCAATCATACCATTGAAAACAAGGTCATCAGAGGATACCACGACGAGGCCCACCTATACGATTGCAATTTTCAGTACAATGACAAGCAGTACTATCTGCGATTAGAGTTCCGTTCGCTAACAGCCCTAGATAATTACGGCGGATTTGTTCCTATTTCAGTT
>DATLXY010000272.1:0-2506 GCA_035575335.1 Nitrososphaera sp.
TAGATGGCTAGTGGCTCAGATACTTGCCGACAAAGTACAGGCAAGAAAGAGCCGCCTGAGGGTCAAGGGTCTCAAAGTCGAGGATAAAGAAAAGATCAAAGAAGCTATAGCAATCAGTGTCCAAAATGGCAGATACACTACCAGAGAAATTGGTGTTGGTCTTGGCAAAGGCCATACTACAATATCGCGGCATCTGGCAGAAATGGAAAAAGAGGAAAAGTGGGGCATCAAGCGTGTTATCAAGGAAATATCGTAAATCCGCTGCAAAAACCTCGCAGTAACTGCAAGATCTCCCTCACTGGAAATCCGTGCTGAAAATGACGTAGCGTTCGATGAATCAGATACTTGCATAAGTGGAGCAGCTGGTAGCGATGGCTGTAGAACAGGCGAATTTGATACAGAAACAGTCCAGTTGCATGAGGTTGGCCACTGGCTGCGGCTACAGCATGCCACACAAACAGATCTTGTCATGACTCCAAGTTATCAAGGTGTCAGATACATCTATGCCACCATGTATGTTGCTGAAAACGTAATAGGCAGTGATCAACAAGGCGCAGATATTGCCACAGGCTTAGTTAATTCCGGTTCGGTCAGAGACTATGTAGCGGCATGGGTGGAAAATCCGTCTGGAGCTAACAGTATCGAATACAGCTTTGGTTGGGATATCAGTTCAGCAACTGGAGCGGCGTCTTCCTGGAGTACTTCTAGCTCAATTTCCAGCATAGGTGATGAAACTCAAGGAGTTGGTGTTGCATTACAGCAGATAAATAACGATGCTAATGGCAGACCGGATCTTGTAATCGCATGGATAGACAATCCCTCTGGTGCAAATACGATCAAGTACAGAATAGGCTGGGATGTAAGTACATCAGGAGTTCCTGCAAGCTGGAGTGCTACTAAGAACGTAGACACATCAAACATTGGTGATGAAAGCCAAGGACTTGGAATAGCATTCGTAGACACTGCTGATTCCTGAACAGTGCCTGAGATGTTTGTATTCTGGGTTGATAATCCATTTGGCGCCAACAAAGTATATTACAAAATAGGATGGAACATCAATACATCAGGAGACCCAACTTCATGGAGTGCAAGAATCGATCCAGGAATAGCCCATGGAGACAAGACCCAAGGACTAGGTGTATCAATTGCCAATTGGTTGGATGCATCCAATCCTGACATACTGGTATTCTGGATAGACAACCCAACTGGAAATAACCATGGCTACTATAGAGTAGGCGAAGATATAACTAGCACAGGCACAGCAGACTGGACTAGGCCTAGGGATATCTTACCCAATGACTGGAGGTTTGTAGGAACAGACACGCACGGCGCAGGAGCAACACTCTTGGATGTAGATTCTGATGTAAGGTTGGATGTTAGTTTCATGTGGATTGACAATCCTATAGGCACAAACCCGGGCAACCTGAGAACAGAGTGGGCTGCAAGAATGGGGACGGATTCACATGGATGACATCCGGCCCTTCAATTTTTTCTTTCAAGCTAACATGATTCGTCAACATAGAGAAATACTACATATAGGTATTATATCAGAGAATGGAGAATTATTATAGTATGCCCAATAATAATATTGTAAATGCCCAAAGTAACAATCGGCGAAAAATCGGAATAATTGCAGGAGTGGCAACAGGTGTGGCTGTTGTCATTATCGCGATAGTAACACTCTTGAGTGCTGGTATTGCAAATAGCTCTCTTACCCCTAGCTCGAATACATTAGGAAGTTCTGAGCCAATTCCTCGAATCACTGCAAGTTATGACGGTAAAGAGTATGCCGGAGTCCTTTGGAGCTATGACTGGCAAGGAAAAGAATCAATGATCGCAGCCTCACTCCCAAAGGAATCGATAGAGATTACAAAAAATACAATGATTCAATTCAAAACCGATTCTGCCAAGTCTTCTGAATTTTCAGCAAGAGTCCTCAATGAAGAGAATCAAGAGACTGTCGCTATCCTAGAAAAACAAAGGAATGATTCATTTATAGTAGATGTCAATAGCGGGGAATACTTTCTGATTGCTACGGCGGAAGTGTCTGATGTGGGGAGTGTTACATATATGTTCAAGATAAACACAATAGACGCATAGTAACTGTGCGTTCTTATCTGTCTTTCAGGAACGATCTGTGAAGTGTCTGATCGCATTTTATTACGCGACAAATTATGGTAGGTAATTCGTTTTTCGGATATTTGCATAAATATACAGCATGACTTAATATTCATCGCATTTGCAGTTCAACACTGTAGACAACAATAGAGTGCAAAAACTCATCGTCAGAGCTACAGGAATATCTATGCTTGTCTTAGGCATGTTTCTATTCCTGCTAGTTATCTTTGCTGGTATAGCATACCCTGCTGTCACACAGTGTGTAGACTATGCTTATGGTTATGGACAATCACAGTGCAGAGAATTCGGAACAAGACCTGTTTTTCTAGACCCAATAATGAACGAAACCTTTAGCACAGCAATGATAGCCTTGGCGATTAGCGGTGCG
>DATLXY010000273.1:0-3028 GCA_035575335.1 Nitrososphaera sp.
CTGAGAGGTGACGGTTCGTGCGCGAAGGCTCGGCTCTGAAAATCGGCCCAATTTCAAAGACACTTTCAAATGCCATCGTCAGCTGCTCTTTATACAGCTGAGGGCTTTGAGCGAGGAATGCCTCCCTGTCATAATAGAATATTGGAAAGAGCGCGGCTCCCCCTTCTGTGGCGGTCGCGATCATTTTGGGAGTGTTCACTTCAATAAACCCTTGTCTGGCAAGAAACTCCCTGACAGAACTGAGCACAGTCTGGCGTATGCGGAATATCGATCCAAGATAGTTGCGACGCAGGTCGACTGCACGGAGGTCTAGCCTCGTGTCAATGCCTACTGGTGGCTGCTTGCCTTGGATCAAGAAAGGTGCTGCTTTCTTAGCTATCGAAAAGGCCTTGATCTCCACAGGAACGACCTCAACGCCACCTGGTGCTTTTTCCTGCTGCCTTACCTTGCCACGCACACCAATCGAACTATGCTCTTTAACTTCCTTGATCATACGAAAAAGAGAATCGGAGCATTCGCTCTTTTTTGCGGTGATCTGGATTTCTCCATACATGTCTTTTAGTATCATAAACTGGATGTTGCCATGATCCCTTACGCTTGAGACCCAGCCCATGACTATAATCTCGTTATCCGCGATAGAGGGGCTGATCTCAGAGGAGTAGTGAGTCCTCCGCCAGTGCCCGAGGTCTTGTTCTTCAAGCAAATCGCCCAATTTGACTAAATGCTCAAGGAGGTTAATTTAACCTTACCAGTAGTACGGGTGGTCAGTGCTGCTCTGTAACGCCTATGTATTTTCTGACTATGCCTATCAGCTGTGCCCTACTGAATGGCTTTGTGATCAGCTCAACAACTGAAGCCGAGGTTGATGGAAAAACCCGAGAAAACTCTGACTTGCGAATGTCAAATGCAGTCATGAACACAATAGGTATTTCGGGCATCGTATCCCTGATTACCCGTGCAAATTCAAAGCCATTCATGGTCGGCATCCGGATGTCTGAAATCACCAATGCATATTCGTCACCCCCGTTGTCCCTGATCGCTCTAATCGCGCTTTCCGCGCTGGTAAAGCATCCTGCCTCATATCCATGGCTTTGCAAGGTCAGCCGGATCGTATCAACGATGTCATCCTCATCGTCTACTATCATGACCTTTCCCGGGGTTCCCAATTCCTCTATCACCAAAACGCGTGACATTCCACAAGATTTAAGCATTTATCGCAACATAATCCGATCATAAGCGAGGGCGCAGGACTTCGTTGCAAATTGCATCCATCACCCGGGAAACCGCTTCTCTTCTAACGATTCCTGTTACAAAATGAGCCCTTCCTCCTCCCCGGCCGTCTGCTCCAGCAAGTCGTTTGAAGATCTTGTCGCAATCAATGTCTTGCATACTATTTTCATTTCGGGCAAAGACTATGTTTGCATGTTCTTCGCCCACATTTGCCAGCACGACTACCGTGTTTGCATCGTGACGTATCCTTTCTCCGGCGAATTCCTGTAGCTGATCGTCGATCAGGTTTTCAAACGTTCCTCGCACAAGTTTAACGCCGCCCCTTGCTTCTGGAACGATGCCTTCCAGCTTCTCCCTCCCAAGAGCCTTGAGCTTTCTTGTGTTGTTTTCATGATCTGTCTTCAACTTCCTAGCAGTGCTTTCGACGGTGTTAATGTTGGCACCCAGCTCGCTGCATACGCGGAGGAGCCTTTGCGACAGTGAAACTGCGGTTTCTTTTGCCTCCCTGCCGACTACAAAATCCACTTCATATTCATTTCCACTCTTTGACAGCCGGGTGATCAGAAAAAAATCGCATTCTTGCAGGTTGCTTACATGATCCACGGCACATGCCGCCACATCGTGATTCTCAATTTCCACCACCCGAACCTCCTCTCCTTTGGCTATCCTCTCTTCGTTTGCGCGCAGATTCGGGATCTGTCTCTTTGCCTCCTCAAGCGAGGGGAATGTACGAGCGGAGATGCGTCTTCCTTCGGCTATCAGAGAATTCACTTCATTTTCAGCCTGGAAGATGGTATCAAGATCAAGATGTGGGATAACAACGAATGCGACATTTGTAAAGCCTTTGTGCTCTACTTTCCTCACTCTTAGCGTCTTTCCAAGCAACTTCTGGAGGGAGCCGATAAATGCATGTTCTGCCGTATGAGCCAACTTGTCGTGCATATGGACGATGCGATAGTTAGTCGCATGTCCGCTATAAATGCCATTGAGGTTCTCCCATGTCTAATCCTTGTCCATCACAGCTGGATGAGCATTCTCCCATTCGCGCCCAGAAGCGCACTGTGGCTTTAGGAGAGCCTCTGGCCTAACCTGTCAATGGCGTCCTCCGTACAACAGGAGACGCAAGAACCCAGCAGGCCCTATTCGTTGCTCAACCATCTAGCTGGATGAAGGCATTTCATTGTTGCCTTCGTACGATAATTTAGTAGCTTTTGATATTTTACCATCTTCATTACGCCGTCTGCGCTAGAGTGCTGGCGGTGGCTTTTCTGATCCTGACCTTCGAACATATCACCTGTCAAGTCTTAGGTTGATGACGACTCAACTTGCTTGCATCGACTTTGAGGATTACCGGTTCTCTTCAAGAACCTGCTTCGCATCACCATGCATGTACCGCCATGCGAAAGCAGGAAGAACGTGATATACTTCAGCATTAATCTTTTGTTGATTCGCCGCACCAAAACTATGTCGCAATGCTGCCATTCCTTGCATTGCTAGCAGTAGTGTAACAAGCACGATAGAACACACATACTGCCATTGCATCAGCTCGTAGAATATGCCATTATTGCAGCGGATGAGATGAATATCGAAAAAATATTTTTCGCTTCCAGATGGCACTTTCAACATTCCATCTACGATTTCCAAGCCGTAGCGCGCTACAAACATTCCCGCTCTTTGGATACAGCAAATTTTGGTTAGGCAACGATGTTTGATCGATTGCTTTCGACTGACAAGAATTCCTGACGCTCGATTAAATTCCATTTGCACTATGAAAGGGTTCAGCAGTCTTCAAGCTTGA
>DATLXY010000274.1:0-5792 GCA_035575335.1 Nitrososphaera sp.
GAGCCCAGTGCCGCAGACACAAAGTATGCGAGAAGAAAGCCACTGCCCATTGTAAGATTTGAAAGCGGCCCTATCCATGAGACTCTTCCACTGCGGCCCATTGTGAGGTTCCCGCTGTGCCACACAACCCCGGGTGCGATGAACTTGAGAGGCAGGATGGGCAGCGCGGAGAACGCAGTAAGCGCAGCGCCGTAAAGCAGGAGCCTAAACTCCGACCATGCTCTGTAAAACTGTGCGAGGAACTTGTGGGCCAGTTCGTGCACAAGAAATGCGCTGACAAATATCGCAAGAGTCCCCCACCGCAGATTATATCCTGTGATTGACAGGCCCACTGCAGCCACAAGGGCTGTCGCCACGGCAAGGTGGAGCACTTCTGTCTTTGAAAACCGCAGATAAATCGCGTCATAAATCGCGTACTTGATTCGCGCATGCGGCATCCTTGCTCTCTCTTGAATGTGTCTCAGAAATTCCCTGTCCCTTACAGGCTGCTTCAAGAAATCCTCCAGAAATACGCAGCTGTGGTTAGGCGGAAGCCTATGGGATGAGCAAAAAGTTCCTCCACAGTAGCGGCACTTAAAGGGGATAACCTCATCGTTACCGCAAAAATCACAGCGCATCTGAAGCAATGTTAGATACCCTGAAATCCTTATTAAATCAACAGGTTGCTGATTCGATAAGCATCATCGTCACCACCGTCGTCACCTTCGCGTCAGTCACCGCTGTTTTGGCGTTCCGTCTTCGCCCTCCTACTCCTCCTCGATCAAAATTCGAGCAAGAGTAGCATGCCGCGAAAGAGATCGCCTAGTTCTGTACATTTTCTTACTCCATACTCAGACGAGGACATTATCATGACGGTCACTCCATCCACTTGAACAACGCCCCTGCTATCGACCATGCATTTGCAAGTTCCTAAATCACATGTGCTCCTTTTGGATCAATTCCGTGCCTTCGGTTTATACATCCGCGGCGCATTCTTCCAGCGCTAGCTGATTC
This sequence comes from Nitrososphaera sp., assembly GCA_035575335.1. Taxonomy (GTDB): domain Archaea; phylum Thermoproteota; class Nitrososphaeria; order Nitrososphaerales; family Nitrososphaeraceae; genus Nitrososphaera. The sequence continues at coordinate 994 of DATLXY010000274.1, forward strand.
CGGTTCTTATCAGGCTAGGAACAACAGATTCCGCAGTACTTGGGATCCCCTGGAAAATAAGCAACTGGCCATGAATTGCAGCAGATAAACTCGCCTGCGAAAAATGCGAGGAGTGCAGCGAAGCCCTACCTTGAAGCACAATGAAACGATTGCCGGGTTGGGAGACCGACGGGGTAGTCTGCATACAGCAGCCCTAACAACGACTTCTTTTCTATCTCTCCTCCTACCAGACTAACATGGCAGGCGCATGTCCTGCATGCACGAACGGACCGCCCGGCTCTGTTCCAGATCAGGAATGTACAGAAGAAGAAAAACGAGACTGAGGTCAGAGGTTCGGGGAGCCCATATCCCGCACCGGCATTGCTTGAATGTAATCCAGCATGGTCTTTTGCGCCGTACTCTGGCGAGTTCTTTCCTCTTTATTCAAAGAAGTCAGATTTGCGACTCGCAGACCGACTTTTCTGACGGCCTTAGAGCGACTGTCAAGGGAAAACTTGCGGAGCAGTGGCTCGATCGCCGATGTAATGCTTTCGCGCCCTGCCTGAGGCTCGGCAAACGATTTCTCCCGGGTCTCTATCGTAAAGTCGGATCTTACGATTTTGATCCCGACGGTGCGGAACATGTAGCCATTCCTTACAGTCCTGTCATGAATCTCGTTCACTAGATCATTTAGGCTCTGAAATAATCTGTCTCTCTCCTTGGTAGGCTCATCCAGCGTATGCTCGGTGCTCAGCGACACGTGATCCTCCCTACGCTGAACTGATTCGTCGTCAGAGCCATTTGCCACCTTCCACATCCGGAGCCCCTTTTTGCCGAACAAGTCCTTCAGTTTCTGCACGTCGTACGCTGCGAGCTGGCCTATGGTTTGAATTCCAAGCTTCCTCAGGGTCTGCTGCGTCTTGGGACCTACGCCAGCTATTCTTCCCACTTCAAGGTCAGCAAGGAACTCGCGCATCTTCAGGGGGTGCACTACTGTGAGACCGTCTGGCTTTTTGTAGTCAGACGCAATTTTCGCTATCGATTTTGATGTCGCGACGCCCACCGATACTCTCAGGCTGCATTGCTCTCTAACTACATCCTTTATCCTGACCGCGTGGCCATAAGGATCGGCTGCCGCTTTCTTTGTGCAATCGAGAAAGGCCTCGTCTATGCTGGCCTGTTCAAGCACGTCAGCAAACTGTTCGAGCACTCCCATCACTTTCTTTGATATCTCCTGGTAGTACCGTATGTCAACCGGACGTAGGATCAGGTTTGGGCACAGCGCAAGAGCCCTTGCAAGGGGCATGGCCGACCTGACTCCAAACTTTCTCGCTTCATACGAACAGGAAGAGACAACGCCCTTTGTTATCTTCTCGTTCTCCTCAGTCATTATCACCGCGTGTGGTTTGCCTATCAGAGCCGGCTCGCGTAGCTCTTCGCATGAGGGGTAAAACGCGTTAAGGTCAACGCACATCACTATCTTGCCCTCCCACCGCGGGCCTGATGAAAAAGGTGCTGATAGCGTCATAGGTGCAGAATATTTCCTTTCAGGCATGCCGAGAGCCTTAAGTATCCTATTCGCTCCGTCAGGACTGTCCACTATGATACTTGCGAACTCAAGCTCGTCGCCAAGCTGTTTTATTTTTGCAATCCATGCTTGATCGTCATAATTATTACTGCTGCTCTTGTTGTTGCTTGGAGAAGATAGGCGAAGGCACACAAAATCAGAGGTAACTACCGGCTCAGAATAATGATGTCTGTCTGACCACAAGACTGTTGCGCGGTGCGTCCGCAAGATGTTGTAGGTCATGTCCTGCAACCAAGACCTCCTAGCAAACTCCACCACTGCTGAATATCCGTGGTACACACACGTGTCAAGAATCTCCTCAAGCCAGTTCCTGCCTTCCAGTAGGCCCAGCCGTGGCGACACTGGCACAATTACCGCGAGAGTCTTTTCCGCTATCGGGGCAAGGCTTTCGATGAATCGACCGAGTAACTTGGGTTCGTTAACGGCTTGCTGCGGTATCCTAACAATGAACTTGAATCCTTCAGGTGTCTCTTGCGCCCACCGCTTTAGCATATTGTTATTGACTGGCTGCATCTGGACGCTAACAGCTACTATATCAAATACACGTGAATAGTAAGAAAGGTAATGCTGAGGCAAGAGTACGCTCGGGTAAAATGCAGGAACCCAGCCTCCGTATCTCCAGCCTGAGCATCCTACAAAGTACTTCAAGCATCGCCAAGCTACGCCTGGCTTGATATAACCACTGCGGCACTAGCCAGAGAGGGGGAGGTTTTCAATATCAGTCAGCTGGTTCATGTCAATTTTGGCAGGCACTTTCTTCCTCTCAATGCTCTCTACCTTCGCATGGCAAGAATAGCAAGACCCGCACCGGAAGCATATATGTGGTGACCGCTTCTTACACCACCTACACTGGGTGTATTTCAGCTGCAGAGGTGAGAGGAACTCATGCATTCATCTATTATTACACATCATTACCTAAAATACTCTTATCGAAGCCAGGCTCATGAGAATACATCATACCCTGTGTCATATTGGCCAGCAAGGATATAGACAAGTGTTGTTCAACTAGGAACGGAGGGGCGCCGTGGAAGATAGCAACAGCAGCAGGGATGTTTTTTTTGAGGGCTTCTGCAAAGGCGTGCTTGAAAAGGATCATTTCATACGTTTTGCAGGCATAGCCAACCATTTTGGGCGCCTGATGGCCGCGGCATACAGGGAGGGACTCGTTCCTCTCATGACTCCTGAAGAGACGTCGCGCTATGCAGTGCAGGCTGCGATACGCGCTGCAACCCGAGAGACATTCCAGACAAAGATAGGTGAATTGCAGTTTTCGCTAAGCAGGTACAGGCGGCTAGTACGAGCCACGGTACCGATCAAGTCGTCCGGCAACAGCAAGTTTTTGCTCCTGCTAACTTTTGATGTTGACGCCGAAGCCGACTCGATAATCAACAAGAAGATTCTCCCGTATATCGTGGAAAACAAGGATTACTTCATGTAAAGAACATGAGCCATCAAGGCATCAGGTCAAGGGCCATCTTGAGCTCGGCAATTTCCTTTTCGACCGCCCGGCGATCCTCTTCGTCAACACAGGCGCGCAGGAGTGTCTCGCATGCGTTTATCTCTGCCAGCAAGATATCCTTCTTGTCAAGACAAAGGCTGTGGAAGCCGTCCGCAAACTTGTACGCTACTCGTTTCTTCTGGTCGCCGCACGTCCGGGCCACGACTACCTGATCGTCTCCGTTTACAATGTTCATCTTGACATCTGCCTCCTTGGTTTCAAGGGCATAGAATTGAGCCGTGACTGGCACTGCGGGCAGTTGCTCAGAACATAGCTGAAGCAGGTAGCACACCAGTAGCAGGAATCGCATATTACAAACTGTGATTGTAATTTGTTATAACCTTCGATAATTAGATTTTTGGACATCATTTCATATCCTTTTCGTGGCTTTATAATTAAAAAATAACGATGTTCAGTACTAGTAGGCTTGTATAGTGTAATTGTGCAATGTATTATCGAATTACCATATTCTGGACAGCGAACTCATAATCTTCACGCGTATCAACCAAGGCGCCAGCAATATTTCCTTGATTCTGGCGCCGATAACGCAATTATCAGCTACCTCTTGGAGATGCGTTCGTGGATGTGGTAGTGATCTGTGACGGGCTTCTGAAGTTCGGGTTCATCCAATGCAGGTTCAGTCGTGACCAAGAACAATAGATGCTGGCCGGAAACACGAAAGCAAGCTCGCGGGTGGCCCTTCATACGTATTTTAGCGATGGGAGTACTCAAACGGGTTTGGGCACCACGACTGCGTCTTCTGCCTTAAAGTCCTCAAGAACCGAATTGCGGATTTGAGTCATGGTTTCGTGTGCCTTTTCCAGCGTCAGGTTCTTGTCAAGCTCTATGTGGATCTGTGCCGAAAAGTTGTGGCCAAGAGGCCTGAGGAGGATCTTTTCGACCTTAACATTGAACTTATTTTCAATGTGGTTCGATATCATCTGCTGAAGTTCGGGGTTCTTTACTCCGTCTATCAATACAAGGGTCGACTCTTTGAAGGCCGCTGCTGCCACGAAATAGATGTATATCGCAATGATTATGCTGCCTACTACGTCCATGTACGGCACGCCGAAGTATCCAGCCACAATGCTCGCAAGACCTACGAAAGAGGCCGAACCGTCCTTTATCGAGTTCTTTGCATCAAGATTGAGCGATACCAGGTTGTATTTCTTGGCGACGCTTCGCACCTTGAACGCCCTGTGAAGCGATACGCTCCCTGCGGCCGCAAGCGTCACCATCACAATCTCAGGGTTCTGCACTTCTACAGGGTGTAGAATTCGCTCGTATGCGTGGTACACGATAGAGGTGGCCAGCACTAGAATAACCACGGCTGCGATGAAGGCCGCCAGGCTCTCTATCTTTGCATACCCGAAGTGGAATAGCCTGCTATTAGGCTTTCGCAGCATCCTGATGCCGAACCAGACAATGAAGGAGACCAGCGCGTCTGCCATCGAGTCGAGACCGTCAGCCAAGAGAACGAGACTGCCAGTGAACACTGACACGAGTATCTCGGCGACGCCGATCCCTAGCAGTGTCCACATTGAGACCCACGCCGCTCGTCTGGCCTCGCTGAAAACCGCAGATTCTGTCAAAAAGTGGTTGTGAATAGAAGCTCCTTCCTGACTAATTATACCTTTGTCGGCCGTTCGGTGCTCATGCCAGAGTCAGGTTCATCCTAACCGCAGAGCACACGCCTACTATGCCGAAGGGTTTTTGCATGAACACATCGTGCTC
>DATLXY010000275.1:0-3293 GCA_035575335.1 Nitrososphaera sp.
CGAAGAGCCGCCGGCAAGGATCCCGAAATCCCGGTGCACAGGCGGCTGTGGTTATTTGTGGATCTGTGGGGGAATATGGAATAGAAAGAATTAGCACAGCATGATTCGGTAATCGTCTAGATATCAGCAAACAATTTTCTATGATTATATTTTCCTATAGCTCATTTGTTAGTTTGATGGATCCGTAGATCTCAAGAGCGATATCCGGTGCTACCCGCCGGATGATATTACTCCCTTGGGAATATTTTGCAGCTACGAGGGCATCTCTTGATGCTGCGTAGGTTAGTTCCTCGGGTTTTTCGGAACCATTGATTACTTGGAATATTTTCTTTACAATCCTTACTGCAAATTCTCTCTCCTTTGCATCAGCTGTAAGAGCTTCCTTGAGCAACAGTTCATAGTATTTTTCCAAATTGTACCGCGCATTGCGAATTATGTCAGCAATCCACATGACTGTCTTAAGGTTAAATGCGTACTCATGATAGAGCGAGCTAGGTGTTTGACCTTTGGGTTCCTTTATTATTATGACATTAATCAATTTCGCGTCTTGGCTAGACCATCGTAGCCCTAGCCACAGGATTAAGGCCTCGACAGGATTAAGGCCCGGTATGCTTACTCGTCTGATTGATTCGATACCGTCCAAGTATTTTCGAAGAGTCAATACTTCGACATCTTTAGATATGTCTTCAGGCGTGATTAAGACTGTCAGATACTCGGTTCCTACAGACACAACTCCAACTTTTGACAAAACAAATCCCACCATCCCAAGTATTGTTGAGTGCACACCAAGGTACAATCCTTGATCTCTGTTACCGATATATCCGTAAGAACGCCCGAATTCGTATTGTTCAGGTTTAAATACAGAAAGTGCAGCTAATTTTACTGTCTTTTTAGAGTCATTAGGATATCCGTTATCAAATATTTGCATACACGTTTGTAATTCGGCAAGAGTGCATTTCGAAGTAAGATAATTAGCATATCCCTCAAACAATTCAGAAACACTACTGTCTTTCTTTAGCGAGAGAAATCTGTTTATTTTTTCTAAAGTCTGATATCTTCTTGCGTTACCATCAAAAGGAAACTCTACTATTTTTTTATTGACACTCTTATGCCTTGATGCGCTTTTTTCAATTGTCCGTCTCGCCAAACGCACGCTGTCGGAAAGTGATTCTCTAAGATCATGTCCCTTCACAACTAGTCCGTAGGGAGTACTTTGGATTTCTTCTGGATTATTTACGTAGTAGAATGCAGTTTTGATGTATTCTCGTAGTAGAGAGCCCCTAGGTGCAAGTGCAACTCTTAATTCTTCCATGAAGGTTTAGGCACCACCAAGAGTTGAAGCTAGCTCTCTCATAAACGGGCTCCTGTTTCTCGATTCTTGACTCTCATTTCTGTTTGATTCCGCATCTATATTATCTCCTACCAAGATGGGGTTAAGAAACAAAATGTACAACTTCGGCCAGCGTATATTTCTGTTCTGAGCTATTTTGCTTACCCAGGCAAACAGATTCGTAATTTCAGAAACATGTAGATTTTGGAATAAGTCCTGGTTTAGATTTGTGTTCACTCCGTATAAGAGGCAAGCCTTGTTAGTCATTTCATACAATTTAAGCCAATGATCTTCAAATATCAAGAGCTCCTTATTCTTAGCAAATCTATTTATCGCATCATTAATTACTCTGTCTTTATCGATCCCACGGATCGCATGGAGATGTTGCAAAACAGAGGCAACTACAAAAAATGAAATGGGTGTGTCGAAGTTATTATAGTCACAAATGCGCTTCGAAATAGCTGCCGATGATATCTCGTGTAAATAGAACGAGGGAACGTGATCGATGACAGGGATGCACGTTTTATCGAATTGTTTCTGGTAGTATCTTGCAGATTTGCCGATATCGTGAAGTAATGCAGAAAGTAATATTATGCTTCTGATTGTATGTTTTTCAAGATTCACGCCAGTTCTCAGCAGCCGTCTTCTACAAACTTCAATATATTGATCATTAGCAAATGCCAATGCGATTTTTGCTACCCCTTGACTGTGCGATTCTAGACTTTGCTTTTCGTATGCGCAAGGCATCATTATAAGTAACCAACTCCGCGTTCATAGTGATCCAGTAGTATTCCATTGTATCCATATTGCTCAAGCGTCCTGTGCAAATTATGAGGTGTGATGTCTCGCAGCATTTCTGGCCCTAGTTCAACTATTCGGTTGTTTTCAACTACTTTTTTTGAATTGCAGAGGGCTTGGTACGCTTTTGAAGATTCCAATCCGATATAACCATCAGGATCAGTAAGTGTCTTGTTATCAAAGAATACATCAGCGTATGCCTTTATTAGAACCGCCTCTCGCGGGAAGCTGCCTAATGCTGTCAACAAATCTCTCATATCGCCAGAACCGTAAAGTAGGTTTTCATCTATCCTTTCAAGAAATCTCAGCAAGTTTCTATCTATCATATCCGGCACACTAAGGGTCGCATATGCATTATCAACGAGATTTTGTGCCCCGAATACCCAATCAATATCATTACCTAACCGTTCTAGCATATAAAGCGTTTTTTTAAGATCAGATGCTGGATACACGGTGCTGTAATTTGGTATAACATAAACTTCACCTTCACTGCCGTTTCCTGTCCTCGCAACCCTGCCTATTCTTTGAACCAATCTGTCCATCGGAGCCAAGTCCGTAACCAACACATTAGCATCTACATCTATTCCTGCTTCTATAACCTGAGTTCCTATAACTAGCCAAGAGTTAGTTGCGTCTAACCTGTCCATATTGACCTTACGCTCACTTTCTGTTATCCTTCCATGCAGGAGTACTGGGTCATAGTCCTTTAGCTTCTTGTAGAAGTGGATCGCACGCGGGACTTCATTTACTATTACAAGAATTCTTGGTTTTTGGTTTCTTACTGTCTTGATGATCTTCATCGCATCTTCATCAGTCGATAATACCGAAGTACTGATCTTTCTCCTGCCTTCTTTATTCTCAAACAAAGGGTCGTCACCTTGTCTGTATGCGCTTGTTATAATTCTGCTATCAGAAAGTTGCTTTTGGATATAATCCCTTATTTTTGTCGGCAGCGTCGCAGTTATTACGAATATTGGGACGCCTGCACAAGCTAGCTGCGTCAAAGTACTCAAAAAAATTGTAAACATTTGTTTGTGGGTGCCATTGTTATCGAGTGCGAAAAGGTGACTTTCATCAAATATTACAATCGAAGAGTATATCTGTCCTCGAGGAAACTCAAAATGTGCATTTCCTGTTCTTAATGCCTTGCTTACTTCTACGGCGG
>DATLXY010000276.1:0-5637 GCA_035575335.1 Nitrososphaera sp.
CCATCATTTTTGCAGCCGGGTGCTGCACATCGATTTCCTTCAAAATGGTGGCACCGTCATTAGTTATCGTCACATCTCCTAGCGAGTCCACGAGCATCTTATCCATGCCCCTTGGACCAAGGCTGGTCTTTACAATTTCCGCGATAAGCTTTGCAGCAGTTATGTTGTTCTTCTGGGCCTCTCTGCCCTTGGTTTCTCTAGTTCCTTCTTTCAAAATTAAAACTGGCACTCCGCCAGCAGTTGTTTGAATTGATGCCATACTCCCATATCACCTGTTATAATAATTACGCGATTCCTCATGCGTCTTTTATAGATTTTGACTCGTGGCACCGGTCAATTGTTTTTGCTTCTCCTTAAATTTTTCCCTGAAACGGGGGACATTTATTATGAACCTCTCGTGCCTGCCCTCTCCTATCTTCTCGAACTTGTCCCTCGCTTCAACCTCAAACATCACCCGCCTTCCCTCGACAGAGATAACCTTGGCCCTGAGGTAGATCTCTGCTCCGACGGGGGTGGCTGCAAGGTGCTTGACGTCTACAAGCGTCCCGACCGAATCCCAATCATGGTCGCGTACAAACTGCTCTTTGAGCAAGAGCCTGCATGTCTCTTCCATTTCCAGTATCATGGAGGGAGTAGAGAGGACATTTTCCCCTTCCCAGAGAAAGCTTGTCGTCTGATTTGAATTCACAGTTATTGTGCGTTCCTTCGTTGCGCCTATCCTCACTTCAAAATCCATTCCATAGCGATCATCATAGGAGATTCATTAAAACCTGTGCCTACGGGCCTCTATCTTCTCCTTCTCCTGCAGGAAAAGCTTACCGCAGTTGCTGCACCTGATAGGGCGGATCTTGCGGGCTTCTCTAGTGTGCTGGACAAGCTCGTCATAATTTCCAGTTCGCATCGCATTCGTCACAGGCTACTTCTCTCGGCGGGAAAGGCCCGTAAGAAGAGTATAGCTACGGCTGGCTATAAAGCTGTACTTTCATAAAAAGAAAAGAGTTAGGCGCCCCTAGCGGCTGCGCCTTGCTGCTGACGCAATCGCGTAGGCCAGGCCCACGATCAGTCCGAAAGCCAATGGAATCCATACAGGGAAAGCAGCCGGGTCTATTGATTGCTGTAACAGGGATTCGAACATACTACCTGAGGGTTGGTAGTCTTGGTATATTAGATTTGCTGTCACTGGCGCCTATAGGGTGACCGGAGGGGATGCAGACATACATTAAATTACCCTTTCGGAGGATCAGGTAGCCATATGAAGATGCAGAAGGAGATGCGCAAGTTCTGCCCCAGATGCAAGACACACACGGTTCAATCGGTTGCCTTGTACAAGAAAGGCAAGGACCGCGCGATGGCAGAGGGCGCCCGCAGGCACGCCGAGGACAAGAAAGGCTATGGTGGCCAGAAATTCCCCGAACTCAAGAGGACTGCCAAGACCACCAAGAAAATGACTTTACGCTATACTTGTAAGACCTGCCAGTATAAGACGATGAAGCCGGGCATGAGGCTCCGCAAGCTGGAGATATGAGATAAAGTGATCTGGTATGAAGCGGGAAAGCATCATGATTCCAAAGCCGAGGAGTTCGTTCCTGTCCATCCAATGCGAAAAGTGCGGCGAGAAAGCCGTGGTGTACTCACACACGACGACGGACATCAAGTGCAAATCATGCGACGAGCTACTCGCAGAAAGGGCCGCAAGCCTTGCCAACATCTACGGCAAGGTGCTAGGCGCGCTGGACCAGTAACTTCTCGGCCAGATCAAGTTCTTCTTTTGTATTTACGTTGAGTGCGAGTTTTTCCGAGTTCATGACGATGTAGCTTTCCTGCACTGCTGCATCTTCTGCAACTCTCGCAGTATCAAAAACAGTGATGCCGGAATGGCAGTACCTACCAACGACCACGCTCGGTTTAATGCCCATGCTTTCCACAAACTGCTTTTCAAGCACAATCGAAACGGCCGGCTCTTGCTTGCTGCACGCGATCTCGACAATGTCGTTCACGGTCTGCGAGTCCAATAAGGGTATGTCCGCGGGCACCACCATGACCTTCTCAGGTCTTAATCTGGCCAAAGCGAGGGAAAGGTCATGCGGGTAGCTATTGCCCGCCGTTTCAATCACCTCAATTCCTCTTACCACCATGAGCTGTTTTGTGTCGGGAGCATTAGGTGAAGTTACAGTGACAATTCTTGAAAATCTGCGCGAACCGGCAAGGGCGGATAATACCCGCTCTATCATTGAGATATTGCCTACCCTGAGCAGCGGTTTTTCGGTCCGTGTTCGCATCCTTATCCCCTTACCCCCGCACATTATGGAAGCTATCAAAAAATCGGCATCACCATGAGCGGAAGCTGCGGAACCGATGATAATACGATAAGGGACACCAGCCGGGTAATCTCATTCGATGCACCGAGAACGTCTCCCGATATGCCTCCAAAACATCTGCCCGAGACGCATTTCATGATCCCTGCGACGACAAGCGAGATCCCGAGAGCAATCAGGCCGGCATAGTTACTGGCAAACCACACTATTGCCAGCACGATGCCAGTCGCTGCCGCAATCTTGCGTTTGTCTTTCATCGATGCGGTAAAGGGAGAACTAAATCCTTCCCATGCCGAAAGTCCTCTGTTTGCCAGATACACCATGACATATTTCGCGATCACTTCTGCGGTAACGATGCTAGTGAAAACGGCAAAGGGTGACGCAAATCCGGTCTGGAATACAATTATCATACCAGCAAAATACATGACCAGTGCAGCCACACCTGCAGACCCTACAGCTGGATCGAGCATAGCTTTGCGCCTTACCTCTTTACTTCCCTTGGCCATCAGCCCGTCAGCAAAATCTGCAAGCGCATCGGTGTGGTGCACGCCAGTGATGATCGCCAGCGCGCCAGTGACAAGCAGCCCTACGAGCAGCGGGTGCAGGAAAAGAGATATTCCAAAAGCCATCCCTCCTATTATTGCGCCTATTACGAGCCCCGCGACTGGGAAGAGGTACATGTTCTTGGCTACATAGTGTATGTCGTGGCTTTGCTTACCTGCGGGCAGTATCGTCAGGAATGCAAGGATCGACTGTACGGGCCTAAGGTATGCCAAGAAAAACCCTCCACCATCCTAGAAGATATAGTAACGAGATTGTGGGTACGGAAACTGCAAGACAAAATAACAACGCGGTAAGCTTCATGATCGATATGGCCGCCCTGCACTTCTCAAGCGTTGCCGGCTCTTGGTCATCGCCTAGCGCATAATGACCTATCTTTTCGAGCCTGACGCGCAGGGCGCCGGCCATGGTGGCCATGGGATAGCCCGCGTTTGGACTGAATGTCTTTGCATGGTCGCGCTGGAGAACGTTGAGTGAATTCTTCCAGTCGGCCCCGAGCAGCCTTGCCGATACTACCATTAGAAAAGCGGTTATCCTGGCAGGAATATAGTTTGCAGCCGTGTCTAGCCGGGCCGACATCCATCCAATATCTTTGAAATATTCGTCTCTGTAGCCGACCATAGAGTCCAGCGTGTTTATGGTTCTGTACGCAAACGCTCCCGCTGGACCGAAGAGGCTGTAGTAAAAGATAGGTGCAGTGATTCCGTCAACCGTGCTTTCGCTGACACACTCGATTGTTGCCGATACGATGTGTTGCTCGTCGAGGTCGTCAGTCTTCCTCCTAACTATCATGGACAGGTTCTGGCGGGCGCCAGCTAGGTCGCCGGTTTCCAGGCATGACATGATCGCCTTCGCATACCTTTCCATTCCTTTCACCGCGATGGTGATTTTCAGCACCACCGCCGAACCTATGATCAGCGCTATTGTGCCTGCAAGATATACTGTGCCTACAAACACTGCGGAGTGGATTGCGAGGCCAACTGCCGCAATCAGCGAGATTGCAAATATTGTACCCTTTGCCTTTTCTGCCCCTCCCTTTAGCCGGGGGATAAAGTAGCCTATCAGCCTGCCAAGCCATGCCACCGGATGGAACCGGTTTGGAGGGTCGCCAAATAGTAGATCAGCAATCAAGCCAGCAAAAAGTGCCACAAGGAGGCCCAGCATCTCTCTTACAGCCCTATAACCTCGAATATCCTGTCCATATCTACGTTTTCTCTTATCGCCTTTGCAACGAGGTCTATCTGCCAATCCCATGCTTCGCGGGGGACGTCGGTCCTTCCGGCCATGCTGCCCACAAGCGAATCCTCATCGGGCAAATTGAATTCGATTTTGGGTATGACTCCAAGAATCCTTTTTTTCGTAATCTTTTGAATTTCCTTTATCGCTGGAGTAAGGAGGCTGATGTCGCCCCTGAACTGGTTTATCAGGAAACCTTTGACAAGACATCTGTGAGCCGGCTTCAGGAGCTGCATCGTGCCAACAATGCTCGCAAAACATCCTCCCCTCTCAATGTCCGCTACAATGAGCACCGGCGCGCCCACCTTTTCCGCTAGGAGCATGTTGGCAATGTCATACTTTGCAAGGTTAATCTCCGACGGCGCGCCTGCTCCTTCAATTACTACAACGTCGTTTTCGTTCCGAAGACTATCGAGAGCCTTAAGAGCAGCGGAGAATCCCTGATGCATGACAAATTTCTCATAGTATTCCTTTGCGTGCATCTCGGAGTGGAGGTGCCCGTTCAGGAAAACCATGCTCCTGTATGAACCAAGAGGCTTCAAGAGAATGGGGTTCATTCTGGGGTCAGGCTCTCTTCTGGATGCTACCGCCTGTATCGCCTGCACCAATGCCATCCTGGAGCCGTCTGCAGCTGAAAAAAATTTGGAGGACATGTTCTGGGCTTTGAACGGCGCGACATTGTAGCCCTTGTCTGAAAGCAGCCTGCACAGGCCGATCACTGTTGTGCTCTTGCCAGCGCCTGAAGAAGTGCCCTGCACCATCAGAAGCCTAGCCTTTCTGGTCATCATCAAATTCCTCCAGTGCCCTTACAAGCCGAATGTTATCTACATGCTTCTTGACCGCGACCCTGATGTGGTGAAAGCCCATGCCTGTAAATGTGCTGCAGTCACGAACAAGCACGCCTGACTTTTTCAGTAGCTCATCTCGGAACTGAGTAGAATTCCTGTCTTTTAGGTCAACAAGAAAATAATTAGCGTCAGATCTCAGTGGACTGAACGATCTTAGATTGGCAATGCTGTCGTGCAGAAATTTGCGTTCCTTCTTGACGACAGCTCGAGCCATTCTGAGGTGTTTTTTCCTGTCTGAAAGCGCGGCAACCCCTGCAGCCTGCGCTATACCGTTTACGTTCCACGGGATCTTGTTGAAGGAGAGCTTGCGAGCAAGAGTAGGATTGCAGACACTATAGCCTACTCTCAAGCCGGCCAACCCAAATGATTTGGTTAAGGATCGGAGGATCACAAGATTGTCAAACTCTTCTAACTTGCTAACCATGCTGTTACCTTCGGGGTCATCTACAAGCTCGATAAAACATTCATCAAGCAGGACCTTTGTAGAGTTACTAACGCTGTCGATTATCTTTCTTACTTCGCAGGTGCCAAGCATGCCGGTAGGGTTGTTTGGATTGCACAGAAAGATAGCATCCGCGCCTTTCGATCTCTCGATTATTTCGTCTGCATCCAGCTCGAAATTATCGCATAGAGGAACAAACGTTACTTTTGCGCCCGCCTTACGAGAGGCAATTTCG
>DATLXY010000277.1:0-2595 GCA_035575335.1 Nitrososphaera sp.
AAGAGTTTGCGGCTTCGATCAAACTGACAAGTGACAAGGAGTTTGACAAGCCCAAGATAATCATACTGGACGAGGCTGACGAAATGACTTCTGAAGCCCAGACGGCGCTCAGGCGGATAATAGAGGACAGTGCAAGAACCACTAGATTCATCATAATATGCAACTATCTTTCACAGATAATAGAACCAATCCAAAGCAGATGCGTCGTGTTCAGGTTCACCCGCGTGCCAAAGGAAGATGTTATCAAACACCTAAAAATGATCTGTGAAAAGGAAAAGGTCAAGTTCGAAGAAGAGGCGATTGCGCAGATCTACGACGCGACCGGTGGCGACATGCGCCACTCCATCAACATCATGCAGGCGGCGGCCGGTATGGGATCTGTTTCTTCTGCCAATGTCTCAGCTGCCTTGGGCCTTTCTGGCAGGGCGAAGGTGGGCAAGGTACTAAAGCTGGCAATGTCCGGCAGGTTTACTGAGGCTCGCGCAGAGCTGCTGGAACTCACGCAAGTGTACGGTATGTCAGAGACTGATTTTATAAAATATGCGAATCAAGAAGGGTATGAGATGAAGCTCGAAAAACCAGAGGAGTTTGCCGCCTTGATGGCAGAATATGATTATAGGCTCTCCGTTGGCGCGCATCCAGAAATCCAGCTAGTGGCCCTGCTTGCGCAGCTTGGAAGGTTGGGAGAAAAGAAGTAAAAGACAACAGATGGCTCGCAGAGCGACTGTAAAAATAAAAATCCACAAGCGAACAAGCTAGCTAGAATTCATCCTCAAACTCTTCGCCGCCTATGTCTTCCTCCACTTCTTCAAAGTCCTCTTCCAGCTCGTCGCGTTCTTCTGCAGTCTTGTAAGGAAGATCCGCTTCTCCAGGCGCTCCGCAGACCGGACACTTGAACTCTATGGTCTGTCCTTCTAGATCCAACGGAAACTCTTTAGAGAATACTTCGTCACACTTACTGCAGACAAGCGTCGTCTGGATGTTGTCCTGACTGAACTTGTGGGACTGCACTCGAAATGAGGTATTAACCAATTTGTTATTCTTCTTACGTATAGGAATTCCTCTTTTTTATAAGCGTTAGTGGCTTGTATATATAGTAACTTTTCAGCTACCGGTTATCCCCTGGGCCACGAGTATTGAATAACAGCCGAGCCCGCATTCCTCACATATAGGCTTCATGCCTTTGGAGTTTGCGCTCCCTATGCAGCAGGGCTGCTTTAGCCTGCCCCGGTGGTCAAGCGACAGTATGGCCCAGGACGGGCAGTCGACCGGTGTTGTCCCGATCCCGCCCCAGTTGCGCTTCATCAGCGATATCTGCTTGACAGAGTTTATCACAAAGTCAGGATACTTTTTTTTCAGTGCGATTATCTTGTCTACGATTGAGCTTCGTAGCTCGCCGAATGGTAGCATCAACGGATCTCCCTTGATAAAGGGGGTATAGAACTGGAAGCCTATCTTGTTCACTATGCCTTGCCACTCCTCTGTCACGTCCTCAACCGTCATGTAGTTTTGTGAGTTTATGGTCATGGTTATCCAGATGTCCTTCCACGCAGGCTTTCCTCTTCTGTCAGGCCCAGAAATGTAGTCGAGTATATTCTTCTTTGTTTTCGCGTACGACCCCTTGCCCCTTATTCTGTCATGTACTTCTTGTGTGCCATCCATCGATACCCAGTAGAAATACAGGCCGTCATAGCGCTTCAGCGGGAATGTGGCGTTTGTTACCACGCAGACCCTACCGGGCATCTCTTGGCAAAAGAGCTCCAGAATGTCCGGACGCAGAGTCGGTTCGCCCCCTACAAGTGTGGTGACAAAGATGTGCTGCTTGTTGAACCTTTCCTTGATTATCTTCCTCCAGTCCTCTACCGTCATGTCTGGCTCTTCCTTCCGGTTGAGCCACCAGTAACAATGAGTACAGTGAAGGTTACAAACGTTGTTAACGTCAACAGAGCCATACATCGGTCGTTTTATGTGAAAAAGCCTGTAGGCAGTCATCTTCTTGAATATGCTGATATAAAACGGCATTTCTCGCAAAAGGTCTGTTATGCCGCGGCCGTAAATGAGGTCTACCATGATTACCTATATTCTTCTATGTTAATAAACAGATTGATTACGAATTCTATCTGTACTGGTGCAGGTTCACTCTGCCAGTCTTGCTGATCTCTGTGCTCGGCTTTCTGGCCAGTTTGATGATCCGCTTGCTTGGTCCTACCTTCAGGAAATCGACAGAGCCGGCCAGATACACGCTAAGCAGCATTTCCTGTTCCGACATCATCCCAAGCATCGAATGCATATCCAGTCGTAACGGCCGCATCGCTCTCAAGCTTTGGTACGATGCCGGCTAGGTAAGCCCGGAATTTATCTGTGCAGAGGAGAATACACGATGGCAAGAACACACTTCACCAACAATAGCGCAAGGAAGCCCACGTCTTAAGACGTGGGAGGAATTGCGCCATAAAACATAAATTTATTGAGCAATATTATCAATGACTGCTCTGTTGCGTAACTGACCGATCCCTGCTTGTCTAATCGACTTGACTACAACTTCATCCCGACAAACATGTTGTACAGCGACGCCTTGAGGAACATCTCCTTGAC
>DATLXY010000278.1:0-2802 GCA_035575335.1 Nitrososphaera sp.
AGGCACTGTCGAAATACTGCGAAATGGGGATCATAGCCAACCAGTCCGAAGACATATGCGAATTGCTGGAGGAGTCAGGGCTTGACAGGTTTTTCAAAGTAAAGGTGATATCATCTTTAGTGAAATTGAAGAAACCTGACCTAGCCATTTTTGATCTCGCGCTCAGGGAGGCAGGGCGCCAGCCGCATGAATGCATAATGGTTGGGGACAGGCTTGACACTGACATCTGTCCAGCTAACACGATTGGTATGACCACTATCAGGACGACAAACTCGCTCTTTTCACTGCAAACACCTTCCAAAGAATGCGAGAAGGCTACATTCACTGTTGCGCGTCTTTCTCAAATTCCACCCATAGTGGAAAGAATTATCAGTTGCTGATGTTATCCTACTGCTAGTAAGCAGGCACATGCGCTCTCGTGTCATGATCATCCGAAACACCCCCCGACATCCAGCAACCTGTTGCACTTCATTGCATTGGGGCGCCCTTTTATGTGCTTGGACTGGCAGTCATAGGTGGCCATTTCGCATGGTGTGGATACCAATCCGGCTCAGGATTGTGATGTTGACTGCTGTTGTTGCATGTTTGTTACACGGCTCAGAATAGAAAGAAACATCGGCGCGATGGCCCCTATCCTCATTTGGAGGATCGTCTCAAGAAAGGTTGCCAGATATTATTTTGTCACGCAACGAGTCCATTTCCTGCGGACCTAGCCTTGGCCTGTTCTTGAACATCGAGTGGATCGCACCCGCGCCATCATTTCGGTTCCTGGGAACAATGTGGACGTGGACGTGTGGGATTTCCTGCCCGGCTTCCCTGCCGTTGTGAATTGCGATAGTAGAGGCAGGAGCCTGCGAAGCAGCTTCTACTGCGCCGGCGATCTTCCATGTTATTCCGAACACAGCCAGGGCATCCTGCTCATCCATATCCTGTACTTTGGCATAGTGTGATTTGGGGATGACCAGTGTGTGCCCTGGAGCCAGTGGAAAGGCATCAAGTAAAGCCATAGCCCGATCGTTCTGCACGAGTACCCTTGCAGGCAACTTACCTGCGACGATCTTGCAAAACACGCAGTCAGGATCCTGCATATACTAGACCTCCTGTATCTTGACATATTATCATTGCAGCCGGTTAAAGAAATTGCCAGAGAAATCACTGGGCGGAGCCTTCAAGGCGCGCAAGTCTTGCCCTAGAAGCTATGTACTGCCCCGCTTCCTGTGGTAGCCTTACAGAGGCAGTTCCTTTTCCGGCTACGAACCCTATCCTTTGTGGCGCAAAGTTGTGCTTTCCAAGATCCTCGATTATTAGGTTTGCAACATCCCTTCTCGCAACTATAAGGTGACATCGGTTCAGCGACGCTGTTGCATTCTCAACCAAGAATGAGCTTGATGCAAGTTTGGCAATTTCAGGATATCTAATGGGCAGTTCGTTTATCTCTATGCGCAAGTTTGCGACCTCTGCCAGCGATGCAAGGGCCAATATCCCCTGCGCTCCGACCGGGTGGACGGCAGCAATGTGCGAGCCCTTGTCAAACTCAGAGCCGTAATCGGGACAGTATTTCGCGATTATTTTCCCTAGAGCGAAGTGCGGCTCGCTGAGGTTCTTTATGGCCACGTCCCTTGCTTCCGTAATAGTAGCGAAAGATATGTTAGACTGCTCAAAGCGGCTGATGTTTTCATCATCCATCAGCGCCAGGGCGTGAAGGCTCATGGCCAGCAGACCCCCAAACTCGTTGGTGACAATAATTTCCATTCCTTCTTCGATCTGGTCATACTTGACAGGCAACTCCTTTGTTGTCGATGCTACTGCGCTTGTTCCATAGAACAGCTTGCCGATCTTGAGCGCACTATAGTCCTCCATTGCCAGATTATAGCGCGAAGTAAATGCATCAAGGTTGGACCTTATCCTGTCCAGCATCTCCTCCGAGGGCGCGTCGTACACAGGGAATAGTTTGAATGACGAGGGTATTCCGCAGCCGAGAAGATTCAAGAGTTCAATTGCAGATGTCATTGCAATACTGCTGTGGATCTCTGCATCCGGCGCTCTTGTCACGTCTGTGACCTGCGTTGTCGAGGTGACGCTGGGCATGTATCCCACCTTGTCACCTCTGTGGAGCTCGATATAGTCCAACATCCCGAACTGGCCGTCTTGGTGCTCAGTAAGCGTTGTCGATATGCATGACACTGATACCTTAGTACTGAAGGATTTCAGAAAGTTCTGGAGCGATGCAGCCAGCAGCTGCGGATGCTCGCCGATGCCTGTGTGCACCCGGAAAATTGCCAGAGCTCTCTTTACCTCCACTTGCCGGTCCACAGAAGGATTTGTAAAGCTGTAGACGCGCCTGGTCAGCTCTGGCGTCTTGCCTTCGATATAGTAGAATGAATCGAACCAGTTTGGAGAGATGTGAATGCTTGTCTTTTTTACTGCTCCGATCGCTCTTTTTAGGACAGAGTTGGCTACTTCGCTAGAGCAGGTCGGGATCCACCTGAGTGGATCGAATCCAAGTTTCCTGTATTGATTAACATTCTCCCAGAAATTATCAGACAATCTCCATCTCTCCTAACAATCACTAATCTAAAGACGAATTTACATATGATATAGAAAGAACTGGTTAATAAACAAGTTCTTTTTTCTGCATTGTTGCACAACTGACTCTCCTGTCAAGGAGGTTTGACCGAGCTGCATTTAGCTTGGCCTTCTTTTGTCATCGCCTCCCTCCCTTACACGGTCAACAACTGGTGGCGCTCTTACAACGAATCCCTGGTCAGGCGTCTGGAGAAGTCATACTGGATTTTGATGTAA
>DATLXY010000279.1:0-6150 GCA_035575335.1 Nitrososphaera sp.
GACTACCGCATCTTCGCTTCCTTCAACCCACATTGGATCCATTCCCTTCCACTTGACATAGCCCCTGTCCATTAGACGCCTTACGGCGACGGAATCGTGACCCGAAGCATCGATCACAAGCTTGCTCTCCAGCGCTACTGGATCCACGCAAGTGATGTTTCTTGGCAAAGCCGAGACTGGCATCCAGTTCACTACGACTCCCGCTACACGCTTGTTCTTGAGCACCAGATCATCAAACTTGGTTAGCTGCAAGAATCGCACGCCCGCGTCACACGCTGCGCTAATCAGCTTACTGCACGCGTGTGGCCCCCATGTTGCGTAGAGTCCTTCGCTTACCTTCTTGTAAGGAACCCCTAGCTCATCCCATACCTTTTGCGCCGGCGCCCTTACTGTCACTGGGTTCATCATGTACCCACCCACCCAGTAGCCGCCCCCTAGATAGTTGTTCTGTTCTATTATTAGGGTACGAACCCCTGCTTTAGCTAGCTCCATGCCTGCTGTAAGGCCTGCCGGTCCGGCGCCGATAATTATAACGTCAGAATCAGTATATTCCTTCATAGTCTCATTAAACATGTCTGTGATGGTCCTGGTGATCTCTTTCTCGCTCACATCGGCAAATATTTTTGACATATGAGACAAGTACCTCTTCAATGGGTATTAATACATTATCCTCAGGCATACATGCTGACAAAATTGGCATAGGCTTCTCTTATCTTGAACTGTTTTGGTGGATTCTTGAAACCGTAAGCACTAATGACTTCTGACGCCTTAGCAGCCTTGACCTTTTTAACAGTCGCCCGCACTACGTCTAGAAGAACATTACCTGCGTTAGGACCATCGTTCGTCCGCAGTGTTAGATCCATTACAATCTTGCTTCCAAGGAACCCTTCACTGGACATCCAGTAGTAGCTATTTCGAGAGTCTCCGAGAAAGTCTGTGTATTCTGTAGTCCCCGCCACGGACTGGAACCTGTAAGGCGCTTCCATTCCGATCGAGCTAGTTTTCATCCTCCGTTTCAGCATCTTGATTCGCTCGTCCATAGTGTTCTGGGTCTCTGCGCTCCCGCCCACATCGAGCTGGTAGCTCTTGCTAACATGCACTCCGCGTTCTACCATAAAGTCGATCATGCCTTTGTGGAATGCAGTGCCACCAAACTGACTCAGCAAGTCATCGCCCGCAAGCACCAGTTCACTTGCGGCGAATTTTTTTGCAAGGGCCGGATTCGTTGCAACCCTAGCCGGTGTCGCGTTAACAAACGAAGCATGGGCTGCAAGGGCAGACTTTGCATATTCTATCGATGTCTTGTCCATGCCAGACGAGATGAGATTCAAAACAACTTGTGCACCGGATTTTCTTAGGATCTTTGTAAATTCTTCGGAGGATGATTTCACGGGGTTGCTAAACTTTCCATTCTTATCAGCCAGAACGCCTGGGGAAATTGTGATATCGGAATCTTTCAACGAATGATATTTTGAGATCTCGTTAGCCACTTGGGATAAATCCTTGCCTACTTTTGCAGGGTCGATATCAAAAGCGGCAACGACCTTGACATCGGATGGTTTCAGTCCTGCAATCTTCTTGTGCCACAGGCCGACTGTGTTTTTTCCACTGTAATAGTCGATACCTTGAACAAAGGTAGAACCGACGTTACCGATGCCAATGACTGCGACCCTGATTTGTGCCATACTAGGCTATGCAATAAAACGTATAGATTTAATCCTTGCGTAGAATGATGAACCACCAGAGGTTATGGGATGGCGCGAACATGAAAGACTTGTCTCGTCGGAATTCATAATTGACCTCTGAACATCGTGCATGACGCACGGAAGATTCCTAGCTGCTACGTTATCCTCCTGCTCACTAATTCTTTACATCCACCTAAACTAAGATTATATACATTGCGCTAATCTTTTGCCGGTGGCTTACTGGCAACTCCACTTCCAATACTGTGGTCGATCTTGGTCACGAGATCGATAAGGTCAGATTTGTGGGCGTTCAGGTATTCCTGACCTTTGTCCTGCAGCCTTATCTTGTAAAGTCTGAGGTCTCTGTGGGCGTCAAAGAATTGTTCCATCATAGCACTGCCATGTTTTGTTGGGCTTACCAGCTCGTCAAAATATTGTAATGTTGCCGTGAGGTCACCTCTCTCGATTGACTCCTTCGCCTTGCCCAGCACTTCTTTGATGTCTTTGAGCTGTTGAACCGGAGCAGACACCTGCTTGCTACTGAACAGCCCGGCCCGCTTAGTCACTCCAACCTTGTCGGCGATCTCTTTTGGAAGTTCGTAGTATTCCTCCTTTCCAGTGAGGCTCCTGCGCTCATGCTTTATCACTAGACCTTTCATGCCAAGGCGCATCAGGGCGTCCTCTACCTCGGCCTTGTCCATGCCAGTTACCCAGACTATTTTTCCGACATAATCATAGCCCTGTCTTATCGATTCTAGTACAACGACCTCGACGATCCGCCTAAAGCCTTCCTCTGCCCGCGCACTCTCAAAGTCCCTGTCACGAACTGCCTTTCTGGCATTCTGTATGTCTATCTCTATAGACCTCTTTAGCGCGTCAAGGCCCTCATCAACCCTGCCACTTAGCGTAAGGTAGCATGCCTTGTTGTACCATGACATGCCGTCATTTGGGTTGATGTCAATCGCCTTTTCACAACACTCAATCGCCTTTTCATAATTCTTCATCTTATAGTAAGCAAGACCCTTCAGGTTCCATGCTTCCGCGTTGTTCACATCGATTTGGAGCGCCCTGTCATATGAGCTGATGGCGACGGTATATTCGTTCAAATGGAAATTAGCATAACCTCTCTTGATCCACGCGTCGACAAACTCCGGATCAATCCTAAGGGCAAGGTCAAAGCATCTGATGGCATCAAGAAACTTTTCATTAGACATATGATTGAGGCCCTTCTTGTACAGGTCTAGCTTTTGAAAATCATTGTCGCTATAGTCGGGTCCTGTTCTGCCTTCTTCGGAAGGGGCATCCTTATTGCGATCCCTCCCAAACAGTCTGCCCATTAAAAGTACATGTTCCGCTGCACAGATAAATACATTATGATGCGGAATGAGGCTTTTATATCCTTCATGTTATGATCCGGCGCATATATGAGTGAGAAGATGCCCGACAAGATCGAGTTCAGGATGCTTGACTATTCAACGGTCGGCAGCGATACTGTGACATTCAAACTTGAAGATGGGACGTTAGTAAAGGTAAAGGTAGGCATCGAGAGGGTGGGTGTGGCAACAAACTATCGCAACCCGGACGGGTCTCTCCACTATGCGGTGAATACGTCGGTCAAGCTCTATGTTATACCACACGACAAGAGATTCACGCTCTCAAAGAGTCAGATCAAGGGCCAATTGCAACAACAGCTGGATGACAGCAGCAAGCGCTCGACTCCAAGCCACTTTGCCTGAATGTATTCAGCCTTCACAATTGAAAAAATGCCATGATTTTTCTCTTTCTTGTCTGAGTTGAGCTCCGCCCTGGTACATGAAGGTTCCGTGAGTTTTGTTGAGCAGGGTATTCCAATTTCCATCGCATGATCGACTACTACTTTAGGTCACCCCTGCCAGCTTTCATAGAAGGTCGCTTCGCGGATTTGTGCCACATGATTTTTTCTTTGAAAGGAGTTCCATATCTTGATTACATGTACGCTAATTATCTTATCCAATCAATTTTCCCTCACACTCCAGTCTTGGAGTGTGAGCTAGGCCTGGAAGCTAAAATGCCAACCTAGTGCGTGGAAGAACCACGCTTATTGAAACAACGAGCAAAAGAATTTCGCGAATGCTACTGCTCACGCACAAGCGTGCCTCTGCACTGCTCGCATATTGTTTCGTCAATGTTTGACTCGATACTATGATGAACATCACAGATAATGAGAGTGTAGCGCATGTAATTGCATAGCCCTACAAACCTTGCGAGAGTGCTTGGCGTGTAGGCCCTATTTGTAGAAAGATCCTTGGCGATGTCGTCGATCATGCGCATTACTTCCCTTACAGATTCGAGCTTTGTAATAAGACCAATGTCGCCCCTAGTACCTCGCACATAGTTGCTAACGGCAGCCTGGGTAATGCCCAGAACCTTTGCGACATCTTCCTCCTTTAGTGCATATTCTTTGATGAGCTTTTTTGCAAGAATCGCCCTCACTGCAGGAATAAGGGACTTGGCCTCGATCTCTGAAGGGAGTAGCATTGAAGTACAGTCAAGTCTTGCTTTTTATTATATAAAGGTTCTTGGCATCGATGGTTTGTTGTATGATTCAGAAAATCATTGTACTTCTGGGTCTCTTGTGCTACCAGAACGTATACCGATTCTTAGAATTGTGACCACGCCGATCAACGTCTTTACGAACATGATATGAAATTTGGTTATTTCGAATTCATGTGAGAAGACAGGATCCACTTAGTGTTTATATCAGGCCCGGCTCAATTGAGAAAAAGATGAAGGCAGTCTTTGTAAAAGGCCGCAGTACTGTGTCGGTAGAGGAAGTCAAGTCGCCAGAAATGGTGAACGATGGTGATGTGATAGTCAAGATGCATGCCTGTGGTCTTTGTGGCTCAGATCTGGAAAAGATCTATGGTGAGTATGGTATGACCTCCGGCAGGCTAGGGCACGAGCCAGCAGGGCAAGTTATAGCAGTTGGTAGTGGCGTAAATGGTTTTTCTCCAGGCGACAGGGTTTTCGTTCATCATCATGTGGCATGCTATTCGTGTCACTATTGCAAGCACGGTGACCATACGATGTGCCCTCATTACCAGACGAGCAACATCGACCCATGCGGATTAGCAGAACAATTCCTCGTGCCAGAGTGGAACGTGTCAAGAGGTGGGCTGATAAAGCTACCAGAGAATGTCACTTACGATGAAGCGTCCCTTATAGAACCATTCGCATGCTGCATCAGGGCATGGAAGAAGTGCAACTTTCAGCCAGGGGATGACATTGCAGTGCTTGGGGCCGGCCCGGCAGGATTGATGCACGTATTGCTTGCAAAAGCGTACGGCGCGCGAAAGGTCTTTGTGCTTGACATCAACAACTTTCGCCTGAACTTTGCCGGCAGATACGGGGTCGAAACGTTCAACTCTTCTGTTCCAGAGTTCGCGAGCAAGATCAAGTCCGCCACTGATGGGAGGGGTGTTGACATATGCGTCGTAGCGACTGGCAGCATGAAGGCACTGTTGCAATCGTTTGAGTTGACAAGGAAGGGCGGTGACGTAATGCTGTTTGGTGTCCCTCCAAAAGGATCACAGATGTCGTATGATATGAGCAAATTGTACTCGAGTGAGCATTCGATTATACCGAGCTACGCCGCTTCGGAAATGGAGACAAATGAGGCGCTCAGGCTAATAGCAGAGAAAAAGGTTGACATTGGATCACTTATTACGCACAAGTTCGATATAGGGGATGCCGAAGAGGCAGTCAAATGCGCGCACGAGGCCACTAATGCGATGAAGGTCATCGTTACTTCTGGCTAAGTGACACCTTCAAGAAACTTGATGGTACTTGGACGGCAGTCCGCCATAGGATCCATTGAAATCTAGAGGTCTATGTATCTTGAATTAGGTAGCGCTGGCCAGACGCTTTTCGTAAAGCCGAGCTTTACCTTGCCAAGTCCGTTCCAAGCTGTTTGTCCAAGTTACAGGTAGGATTGCTCCCTACAATAGAACCTGTTGTGCGGATCAGCTGTCGCGCAAGAAATCTATCTTAGGCTCTTATGCTGTTTGCTGATTATAAGGGATCTGCGAGGCTCTGTGTTATCGTCTGCAATGGACTACGGCTAATATTGTTTGTAATGAGGGGGTTCGCATTTCCTATCTACTTCTAAGCATGTCCCCTGCGGCATATGGAAAATATTCTCCCTTACCCTCCTTGCTTGGAAAACAAGAAGGAAATTACGTGACAATAATAATACAAGCGCGCTAAGAAAACAAGGAGCGGATCTTGCAGACACCTCCTTCTACTCCGCTCGTTTTAACCAACGGTTGGTATAGTAAATTTTTTCCACAAGGATCCCAAAAGGCATAGCTGCCCCTTACCAATTATAGATCATGGGACAAGGCGTTGTGAATGGTATAGCAGAAGAATCTATAGTATGGTTATTTCGTGAAAAAATAATAACGTCAAATATCTCTGGATCGTGATC
>DATLXY010000280.1:0-3179 GCA_035575335.1 Nitrososphaera sp.
CCACCGGACCCTTCTCAGTACATCGACGCACCACTTTTCGTTTTGCAGGGCTGTGGTCAGGGTGAACATCGGAGCATATTATGGGAGGGGAGCTTTAAGCTTGGCTGAAAGATTCGGAAATAAGAGCAGCTCCATTTAATGAGTCTCTTGGTAGGCATGTATACGTGATTCCGACGCAGTTCTTATTGGTCTCATTGAGGTATTCTTGCACCTTCTTTGAAGGATGATGGCGCATGTGTTTTTTGCCTCCTGAAAAAATATGGCTCTTGTCATTTCAACCGTAAGATAAACCGCTAGGCGAGAAGGTGTCTGAGAGGTTAACTTGACAATCAATGGTCTTATGATATTGCGTATACTTGCAAACCTGCCTGCAGAACCTCAGTATAAGACACACAAACAAATGATAACTCGCGAGAATAGAAGATCGGAATTGCCGGGACGACCTGAGCGACTCAATTCATTGGTCGAAATAATAAAGGCATAAATTGCAATGGGTCTGCAAGACAATCGCGCCGGGGTACCCAAGCTAGGTAAGTCGCGGTAGGCCCTAAAAGGGGTCAGCCTCGAGATCATAGATACAGGGTATGACGCGCTAGCTGATGTCCTTCAGGACTCGAGGGTTCGAGTCCCTCTCCCGGCGCCTTTCAGGAATTGATCAGTGAGATACAAGCTCCCGCTAAAGAACATCGACATGTCTTATTTTCAGTGTGTCGAAGACTCCGCGTACAGTAACCGTTTTGGCAAATTCTTCTGTGAGCATATGGTCTCGTTTCCCTCTTTTTTTGAGGGTCGGAACCCTCCAGATCAGCACTTTGCGCCGCGGATCTTGTGCAGGGTGAATTTTGCCGCAGCTTTATTGGGTGCTAATCCACGGCAGTTTCAACAACTCTTATTGGTATCTCCGCAAGCGGCTGCGCAGATTTACCTACGCTTTCAATAGACAGAATCAATGTATGTTCGCCTGTGCTCGTAGGATTCCAATACAGTTCCAACATGAAGTCGCTGCCAGCGCCAATGGTTCCTCGAACGTTGGCTGCGTTATGATAGGCAGGCTGCGAATTTCGATCATCGTTTTTGCTAATTGCCAGCGTAATCAGATGACCTGAGACTTCGTTCTGGTTTACAAAGTTGGCTTGGATTACCACGGGCTCATTTAGAACAAATAGCATCCCAGGCGTAACTTCTCCAATCACTTCGCCAGTTTTGGCATCCGAGGCCATAATTGATGTAAGCATCGGCGGTACATTTACATCCTCTTCCTGTCGCATCATCAGCTGAGCTGACTGTTCTTGATCGTCTGCTAGCTTTGATGCGTCATCTCTTCCTATACCGTTACTATCAGCCTCGTTAGTTTGTCTAAAAGTGATGGCCTCCTCTTGACGCTGATCGCTCAGCTCCGGATTTATCGCGGGGTTATTGTTTAGGAGTGTCAGGGCAAATACAAAGCCTATGGCTGCTGCAATGCCTACTCCTGCCATGCCGTATGCTGGAAATCTAGCCATTTTGATTATCAATTCATCATTCTCATTATAATATCATATGTCGTATAATGTTTTCCCGGAAATAGGAAGATAGTCAGATGCTAGATGAATTAACTATCTACCTTTCCAAAATATATCGACCCTGAAAAATGTCGTGCTTTATTCTTATGCCTTTCCAGCGATTTCTCTGACTGGAATGTCATCTTGCATACCTTACACTCAAAGGTTTTTTTCATACCGTTGCTGTTTCGTTTGAATTGAAAAGGTAACTTCATCGTTCAAGGGCTTCGCCGTTGAAATATAAGACAGTGCCTTAACTGTGTTAAGTGATATTAATAAGCCTCCCTTTTGCGCATCCGGAAGAATTGATAGCGGCTAGTACGAAAGGATCTCTTGGAGCGCCCCAATAATTTTCGTTCTCCGCGAGAATGGGTGCTATTGGATTTTATTAGAACATGACAAAACCTTATCAATTCAATTTGAAAGGCCCCTATCCCGAATCAGCGGGGCTAGCCGACTTTGCAAGTCAGCGCGGGACAGAGGACCTCTCAAATTCTGCATGATTTCAAGGTTATTTGAAATATTAAATCGTGACTTAACATTGTTAATCGATCACAGGTTATATTGAGGATATATATCTACATGCACATAAGCGCTAATGTCGGGGACGCCAAGCTCGTACAGGGATAGGATATACATCGTCAAAGATGTCATCTTGAAGCTCGTTGAATATGGTGAGCTTAATCAGACTGCACTTATGAGTTTTTGTGGTCTTAACTTGAAGAAACACAAGCCAATACTGGACGAGCTTGAAGAAAATGGTCTCATTTCAAGACTCGAGAAAACAGTTGGAAAAAGAACCGTTACTATCTACAAGCCCACGCAGCAAGGTATTGATTTTTCACGCAACATTTTGGAGCCTTACGAAAAAATGTTCCCCCGTAGAAAGCAACCCGTAAAGGAGAGGGAAACAGAATCTTCAGCGACGGGAGGAAACAACAACAGCAGACACTTAATGCGACTAATCTTGCTGGTCTGATAATCCAAACCTTGCAGCGATCTTTTTGTCCATTTCCTCTTTCTCCTTAGAATACTTATCATACTTGGTCTTCCAGTTGCTCATGGAACGATATTGCCTAATGCCTGTCGCAAGCCATATCCCGGATATGAAAATTACAGCTCCCAGCATAATACTCAGTATGTGGCCAAATTCATTCTCCGTTTCAAGGATTGCATAAAACGTAGGATGGAGGACTAGATACAACGAAAGTGCAATGGCAAGTGGTGCGAGGATAATCGCTGACACAGACATTCCGAGCATTATCCGGCGCAATCGCTGTATCTGATCGATGAAGCTGTCCAGCAGCTCCAAGATGTTTCCACGCGAAGCAGAGATCGCTGATTCTCCTGCCGGCCCATTATCGTTGTTGCTCATGAGATCACTTCAAACCCCCTTTCATTCTGTTACTGTTATCGTTCCATTCATAGCCGGATGGATGGTACAGTAGTATTCAAATACACCTGTTTTGTCCGCTAGAAAGGTTATTGTCTGGCTTTCAAAAGGTCTGAGTGTTCTCGTATGAACGTTGAACTCGTCTATGTTAAAGTTATGGTCAGATTTCGTAGCGTAATCCTCATTTATTATGTGGAATGTCTCAAGACCGCCACTATTAAAAGTGTATTCTGGATTCATGACAT
>DATLXY010000281.1:0-3013 GCA_035575335.1 Nitrososphaera sp.
CCTTGATTTCCTCTCCCCCTTGACCTGATGTGGGCGGCGTGTAGCCGTATTCTTCAAACAAATCACGTACTTCAGGAAAATCATACGCCTTGTCTAGACACATGTTCTGTGGTTCGTCTTTTGTCGGTTCTGGCCTGTCGATCACTATGCTTTCAAGCGTAGGTTTGGTGAGCTTCATGTCATGCCTGTTGTTAGCTCCGTCGACCACCACGCCAATGGGCACGCCCCCACCTTCTACCAGAAGGCTCCTCTTGGTACCGGATTTGGCCCTGTCTGTGGGGTTTGGACCTGTGCTTTTTTCCCCCGAGGGGTGCTTTTGTCATCACGCCATCCATGATGGCCTGCCATTCCCAGTCGATTCCTTTCTTTATGTCGTATTCCAGCAGGCCCTCGACCCACATGCGCCGGAACACACACACCAGCTTGCCGCCACTCCCGGAACCTGTCAAATACAGTAGTGGTAGATGCGCCCAGGCTGCGCGGGAGCGCGTTCCACTGGCAGCCAGTACGCAGGATGTAGAAGATGGCACTCATTGCTTTCCTGTAGTCCATCCTTGGACGGCCAGCCTTCTTCTTTGGTGGCGGCAGCAATGGCACTATCCGCTCCCACAAAACATCCGGTACTTCGTACAGACAGTCAACACCAGTGATTTCTGATATCAAGCTGTGGAAGTGGTAGTGCAGCCTCACTTAGCTTTGCTGCCCAAATATGTTATGCTAGCTATTCAATTAATCTAAACTACTTTCCGAATAGGCTCTTAGGCTGTTGATCTCTGAAAAGAGATGCGCGTGGTTATTCTCTATGTATTCCAAGAGAAAGGTCTGCTCGATGATAAACTTGTAGTCTGGAGATTTCTCGGCAAGGTCTATGACACCCCTGGGTATAGGCTCTGTGTTGATGTAGTCCTCCTTGTTAAATGCCTACGCTGCGTCAGAATGTACGGAACAAGAAAGATTCTATCCGATGCCATCATAAGTTCTTTCCGCCTGCTGCATTATCTTTGGAAACGCACGTTCCCATCCTGCAGGACCTATTCCCTCAATCTTGATGACATTTGGAATGTCTACATCAGCCCAAGTGCCATCATATTTCTGAACCAGCATGGCGATGTCTGTCGATTTGAGCATTGGTATATCGTTTGAGCTATCTCCAATTCCTATGAATATCGGCCTGCTGCCAAGCTTCTTGTGATAAAGGTCCGCAAGTATCCACACCGCCTTGCCCTTGTCGTTGCCTGCTGTAACATCGAAATACCTGCCGCCGTGTATCACTTGCAGGCCCGGTCTCTCACGCAGGACCTGCTCAAATAGAGCCTTCTGCTCCTTGTCTATCAGCAGGATGGTCTCACCATAGTCTCTCTTTGACATCCTCTCTGCTTCCTTATACGTCATCCCGACTATTTTAGCGAGTTCGTCTATCGATACGTCGCTGACGCCCTTGAAGGATATGCCTGTCGTCTTGCGGATCTCGTGCAACGCATTTCTTATGAGGCTTGAAGGCTTGCCCAGTTCTATCACCAAGTAGCCATCTACGCGCTTTACGTCATATCGGTCAAGGTCATTTGCATCAAAATAACCATCAGGAATTACTATGGCTCCTCCATTTTCCACTATGAACGGCTCCCCTTCAAGACCCAAATCCCTCCTTATCGCATCTTGTTCTGACCGCGTCTTTGAAGAGCAAAGCACAACTGGGATTGATGACTCGGTCAGTTTTTTAACCAACTCGATGGATCTTCCGTAATCCCGCGTAAATGCGTCGATCAGCGTTCCATCAATATCGGTAAAGACTACTACGTTTTTTCTGAAATTGTTGTTCATCCCTCACTCTTTCACCCCGTTTCCAGCAAACCCGGTCGGCTCAACAAACCAGAATGCAAAACTCCGCCTGCTACCGAAACAAAAATACCGCCACCATTCCTATCTTCCTGGTAATATCTACGTGAGTGCCGGTATTCACTCAGGGGGTCTGCTATGGAGGAATGATACGACTCTTCTACTGTAGGAACGGGGACTGGTGTTTTTTGCGTAAGTTTTGCGATCTCCTCTGTGTACTTTTCTGCGGTGTCTTTGAATGCTCTGTCCGCTTCGTTCTGTATACCAGCCATGGATCTGTCGATCATTGGAACTCTCTGAATCATGCATTCTATTCTGTTACCTTCAGCGTCTGGCCGGATCGCTTGCATGTAGATGGCAGCCGTTGTGGTGATTTGGGAGGTGGGCATGGACCTAGGTCTGGCATACCCGAGGTACTTATCCGGCGGAGCATACATCAACAGCAGCTGGCCTGGGGCGTATGCATGAGTGGAAATCGTCATATAGTCAATCTTTATCCAAAATCTATAATTAAGAACTTCGCTGGCGAGTCTTGATTTGTGCTGCACGGCGTCATCGGCATGAGCCCGAGTGACTAAGCATCAGTTTCTGTCATGCTCTTTTTGAAACTGGTTATTTTTCTAGCTCATTATAATTTTCATAGCTTATGGAAACACAAATGCCTAAATAACAAATTCTGTAATAGTGTGACAATAACAGTGGCCGAGCAGTTGGCAAGAACAACGACAACCGATGTTGATGCCATCAAGAGAAATGCGTTACAATTATCGCTCGTCGCCATCTCTTCTGTCTTTGTCTTTGAATTTGTAGCAGGGATTCTCACAAACAGCCTCGCTCTCGTAACGGATGGTGCCCACGCGTTACTGGACGCTGTGATCACAGGGATCCTGATAATTGCAGTAACGCTTGCCCTCAAGCCACGTGACATAGACCACACCTATGGGCATGGTAAGATCGAAACAATCGGCGGCCTGATCGGCGGAATCGCACTCTTTGTGGTTGCAATATTCTTCATTTATGTGGCCTCTATGCGTATCGTCTTCTCAGAACCTGCGGCATTGGCGAATGCGGGTACTGTAGGATTTGCGGCGGTCTTTTACACCATTGCTGTCGACGGGTTCCGGATGACCGTTCTTCAACGAGCGATGCGGAGAACTAAGATGGTTAATGGTACGTC